>NZ_BOSG01000010.1 GCF_018403225.1 Paenibacillus sp. J23TS9
TTATCCTAAAAAGTTTTCCGTAGGGAAACTTACTTCGGAAGCGTTACGCTTTGCAACGGAGTAAGGGCTACGGAGACCATTTCTAAACACGCAAATTCGTTTCGTATCTAGTTTTCAGGTGATCAAAACACTTGAATATGATATCTTTATGTATATACAGCGATATGCTTGGAGAGATACCCAAGTGGCTATAAGGGGACCCTCTGCTAAGGGGTTAGACTGCGTAAGCGGTGCGAGGGTTCGAATCCCTCTCTCTCCGCCATCTGTATACCATATAAGATATATAATATTTATGGCGGTGTAGCTCAGCTGGCTAGAGCGTACGGTTCATACCCGTGAGGTCGGGGGTTCGATCCCCTCCGCCGCTACCATACATATTTTGGAGGCTTAGCTCAGCTGGGAGAGCATCTGCCTTACAAGCAGAGGGTCGGGGGTTCGAACCCCTCAGCCTCCACCATCATATGCCGGTGTAGCTCAATTGGTAGAGCAACTGACTTGTAATCAGTAGGTTGGGGGTTCAAGTCCTCTCGCCGGCACCACCTGAATATTGCGGAACCGTGGTGTAGAGGCCTAACATGCCTGCCTGTCACGCAGGAGACCGCGGGTTCGAATCCCGTCGGTTCCGCCATTTATTCTAAAATGCATTTCCACAAGAAAAAGTGGGAAGAGTAACATCGACCACTTTATTTTTTTTGTAAGGCTCGGTAGCTCAGTCGGTAGAGCAGAGGACTGAAAATCCTCGTGTCGGCGGTTCGATTCCGTCCCGAGCCACCTTATATGGAGGCTTAGTGAAGTGGCTAAACACGGCAGACTGTAAATCTGCTCTCTACGAGTTCGGTGGTTCGAATCCATCAGCCTCCATCCGTTTTATGAGCCATTAGCTCAGTTGGTAGAGCACCTGACTTTTAATCAGGGTGTCGAAGGTTCGAGTCCTTCATGGCTCATCCAAAAGACCATTAACCTTACGGTTGGTGGTCTTTTTGCTATTTATATATGCTTTTTTAGATGAGGGAATGAATGCTGGATTAAATCATTTTAACGATTTTCGGAATTTGGTGCGTAATATGATAAAATAGGAAACAAAAACGGCAAAGTGGTGGATGTCATCGATGGTGGAGATGGAGACATTACGTAACAAGTTGGAACAGATTGTGGGAACACCCTTACGCATCAAGCAGTTGACCAAACAGCAATCTGAAAGCGTATATAATCGAACCGAGCGTCAAGAGCCGCCCAAAACTTTAAGCAACAGCGGCGGAATTGCTGAACACAAGCCGATACTGAAAAATTCAGTTGTTGTAGAGGATATGATCTGGTATCCCTTGTACTCCAAAAGCGGACACATATACGTGCTGGAGGCCCCCGTCCGGGAGCTAAGCGGGGAAGTGATGCAGCTGATCGAACTTTTGGTAGCGCAGGTCAGACCAGATGCTGATGAGCCTGGACCCGTACACGGCGATGAGGAACGCGAAAGCCTCCGTTTTAGTTCATGGATTGTAGAGCAATTGGACCAAGAACGTGGAGATAGTGAAATTCCAGACGACCTTGAGCTGAAACGTCGTTTGACAGGTGAAATGATACCTTTTCTGCTTACCTGTGAGAGCGTGCATGCGGCAGATGTAAACCGCAGCCAGCTTAAGAAGCTGCTGAAAAGCTATTTTGACGGAGAAGTTATACTTGTGCCTCTACGCAGCCATGAATGGCTGATTTTAGCCAAAAAGGAACTGGTCATCGGAGCAGGGGAAGATAAGGAAGAGGAAAACTCCGATTCTGAAACGGACATGCTGTCAGCCTTTTCGCTGGGGTTATATGAACTGATCGCTAACGAGTGGGTCGGAACCTTCCATTTATCGGTGGGGACTCCCTTTTCACCGGCCAAGTGGCTGGTTTCCATGGTAGCCCTCCTTAAAGAAACCATTTTTCTGGGACGTACCTTCCATGTTGCTGAGCATGTTCATTTTCCGTGGGAACTTTTACTGGAGAGGTTGATCTACAGCATCCCGGTGGATCAACGTAGGCTGTTTTTGGAGCAGGCTGGTGATCATGGAGTGTTATTTTCCGATAATGAAACCCTGTCTACACTTGAAACCTTCTTCCAGCTTGACTGCAACGTGAGCGAGACGGCAAAACGCTTATATATTCACCGTAACACTCTTTTATACCGGCTGGATAAGATCAAACAGGAGACCGGACTGGATGTCAGAAGCTTTGGAGACGCGGTTTTAGTGAAGCTGACGATGTTATTGTATAAAGTAACGAAAAGAAAATAGGTTTTTTGTGCAGTTTGTGTATAGCCAGTCTGCGAGATGTTGGGTAATATAGTATTATAAAAATGTATTCGATTTCATAACATATACTTAAGGGGGCAAATCTCATGGCAGGTGTACGTTTAGAGCATATTTTCAAAAAATATCCGGGTTCCGACAAAGCAACAGTTATTGATATCAGCCTTGATATTCAAGACAAGGAGTTTCTGGTACTGGTAGGTCCTTCCGGTTGCGGTAAATCTACAACTCTTCGTATGATCGCCGGTTTGGAAGAGATTTCCGAAGGCAAACTTTATATCGGTGACCGCGTTGTAAACGACGTTGCTCCTAAAGACCGCGATATCGCGATGGTATTCCAATCTTACGCTTTGTATCCCCACATGAACGTATATCAAAACATGGCATTTGGTCTGAAACTTCGTAAAGTGAAGAAAGACGAAATTGACAAACGTGTACGTGAAGCTGCGAAAATTCTCGATATCGAGCATTTGCTTGAGCGTAAACCAAAAGCACTTTCCGGTGGTCAGCGTCAACGTGTTGCCTTAGGCCGCGCTATCGTGCGTGATCCGCAAGTCTTCCTGATGGACGAACCGCTTTCCAACTTGGATGCTAAACTTCGCGGTCAAATGCGCGCTGAAATCACGAAACTGGTTAAGCGTCTTGAAACCACTTGCATCTACGTAACACATGACCAAACAGAAGCCATGACCATGGGTGATCGTATCGTTGTAATGCAAGACGGTATCATTCAACAGGCTGCTTCTCCAGAGGAGCTGTACAACAGCCCTACGAACCTGTTTGTTGCTGGTTTTATCGGTTCCCCGACGATGAACTTCATCACAGGAACCCTGAGCGAATCCAATGGTGCTGTACGTTTCCGTTCCCAAGGACTTGACGTTGAAGTACCAGGCGGTAAAGCACAAACACTGAAGAGCAAAGGTCTGATTGGTAAAGAAGTTATCATGGGCGTGCGTCCTGAAGATATCCACGAAGAGCCAGTATTCATGGAAGCTTCTCCGAACACCATCTTCACTTCCCACGTAGATGTTACAGAGAACCTTGGCCATGAAATGCTCCTCTACCTGAGCGGCATTGGCAATGACACTGTAATCGCTCGTGTAGACGGACGTTCTAATACTCGTGAAGGCGTTAGTGTTCGCCTCGCCGTTGATATGAACAAAATTCATATCTTCGACAAAGAGTCTGAACTGAATGTATTGTTGACGGACTAATACAGGCGGTATGCCTGAAAACCAAAGCCGCCCCTTAAGGGCGGCTTTTTTATTGGGTGTTAAAGGATTCAGGGGTTCACTTTGCGGAGATTGCATTCATTGGAAATTTCATTTACGATGAGTACATTGGATTCGTTAGAATCGTCTCGGACAGCAATAAGGCTGGATTCTGAGCCAATCGGACAGAAAGGGAGACATGGCATGGCTAAAAAGGTTAGAGTAGCAGAATTGGTACAGCAATTTCAGCTGGAAGTAATATCCGGAGAACAAGGCTTGAAACGTATTATTACAACCGATGATTTGAATCGACCGGGTCTTGAGATGGCCGGTTATTTTGATTATCATCCCCAAGAAAGGGTGCAGCTGCTAGGAAGAACGGAGCTGGCCTTTTTTAGCATGCTTACGGCGGAGGAACGCAAAGAGCGCATGGAGCGTCTATGCAGTGAGGTTACTCCCTGCATCGTTGTGACACGCGGTTTGGAAGTTCCAGAGGAGCTTGTGAAGATCAGCCAGGAAAAACAGCTGCCTGTGCTGCGAAGCAGTATGGCTACAACGATTTTACTCAGCCGTATTACAGGATTTCTGGAAAGAAGATTAGCACCGACAACGACTATTCATGGTGTGTTATGTGATGTGTATGGAGTCGGAATGCTTATTACCGGAAGCAGTGGCATTGGTAAGAGCGAAACTGCACTGGAGCTTGTTAAACGGGGACACCGACTTATTGCCGATGATGCGGTTGAAATCCGTCAAACGTCGGACAGTCAGCTGCATGGCACAGCTCCCGAGCTGATCCGTCACCTGCTGGAGATCCGCGGTGTTGGCATTATCAATGTTATGACACTGTTTGGCGCGGGAGCCATCCGTAACAATAAACGGATAACCCTTGTCGTCAGGCTGGAGGCTTGGCAGCAGGATAAGCAATATGATCGCCTAGGTTTGGATGAAGAGACAACAAGAATTATTGATACGGATATTCCGCTGGTTACGATTCCGGTTCGTCCAGGACGGAACCTTGCAGTCATTATTGAAGTGGCTGCCATGAACTATCGGTTGAAGCAAATGGGCCTTAATGCGGCTCTGCAGTTTACCAACAAGTTGACGGCTACCATTGCGGAAGACATGGAAGATATGGATTAGGAGAGTGAAAAAATGGCCACATTGCTTCTCAATCCGATCGCATTTTCGATTGGATCCCTGTCCGTGCACTGGTACGGCCTCATATTGGGGTTCGGTGCACTGGCAGGACTCATGGTGGCAATTCGTGAAGGCAAGCGATTCGGTATCAATCCCGAGTTCTTCATGGATATGCTTCTGCTCGGGGTGCCTTCAGCCATTATCGGCGCGCGTATCTATTTTGTAGCATTCAAGTGGGACGATTATAAAGATCATCTGGTAGATGTATTTAAAATATGGAACGGCGGGATCGCCATTTATGGCGCATTGATCGGTGCCATTATATGTGCCGTCATCTACTTCCGTTATAGAGGCTACAATTTCTGGAGAATTGCGGATATATGTGCTCCTGGTCTTTTGACTGGGCAAATGATCGGACGCTGGGGCAACTATGTGAACCAGGAAGCTTATGGTGGACCTGTCGCAGAGTCTTTCCTTCGGGACAAGCTTCATCTTCCGAATTTCATTGTGGATCAAATGAATGTCCAAGGTGTTTTTCACCATCCGACATTTCTATATGAATCATTATGGAGCCTCGTGGGCATTATTATTTTGTTCATTCTCCGCCGTCAGCGGTTCTTACGTTCAGCGGAGCTGTTTCTGTCTTACTTTATCTGGTATTCGATTGGACGGTTCTTTATTGAGGGACTCCGTACGGACTCTCTGGCCTTTATCGGCCCGAACTGGCTCGCATCGCTGATGAATGGACTGTGGAAACCGATGGAATGGATGGGATTCGAGCATGGTGAACTTGATTCAGCCTATGGTAATGTACGGATCTCCCAGCTGCTTGCAATCTTAATTATCATCATAGCTATTGTTATGATCATCGTACGCCGCGTAACGGGGAAAGCGGAGGCTCGTTATTTGGATCCGATATATTCCACCAAGACGAGTCCAGACAATGTTCCTGAATCTGACGCTGTACTGGAAGAAAAACCTGCAGTACAGGAAGTAACCCGCACAGAGCCTTTACCTACTCAGGAAACAGAGGATGCGGAGGACAAAAAGGAGTAAATTCAGCATGATTGATACCATATTATTTGATTTGGACGGAACGATCATAGACACCAATGAACTGATTATCACCTCATTTATGCATGTACTGGAGAAACATCAACTGGCGTCATTGACACGGGAACAAATTATTCCGAAAATGGGCGCGACGCTGGAGCAACAGCTGCAGCAATTTTCCGGATTGGGGGATATCACCACACTAATGACGTCATACCGCAGCTATAATGATGTCCATCATGATGACATGGTGAAGCTGTTCCCTCAAGTGGAGGAAGTTGTGCAGCAGCTGCATGCAAGAGGGATTCGCCTCGGTGTGGTAACAACGAAGAACAAACCCGGCACGATCCGGGTATTGGACATGTTCGGCCTTCAAAAATATATGGGAGCTGTCATTACGCTTAATGATGTAGAACATCCCAAGCCCCACGCGGAACCGATACTAAAAGCTGTTGAACTGCTTGGAGCAGATCCTTCCCGGACGTTAATGGTGGGGGACAGCCCTATGGATATTCAGTCGGCGAAAGCCGCCGGTGTCCGGTCTGCGGGAGTGGCTTGGTCATTGAAAGGCGAAAAAGCGCTGCTGGAACATAAACCGGATTACATGCTGCATGATATGAATGATGTATATACGCTGTTAGAACAGGAGTAAGCATGGTGAGAAAAGTGACACGGCATCCGGTGGAAGGGCCAAACGCGCTTTGGCAGATCTACAAGACCGTCAGCCCCTGGAAAGGGGTTAAAAACTTCATTTGTATCCAGGTGGCGCGGTACTGCCCGGTTCTTCCGCTAAAAAACTGGATATACCGTCATCTGATTGGCATGAAGGTCGGTGAGCATACAGCCTTTGGCCTGATGGTGATGGTCGATGTGTTCTTTCCGGAAAAGATTACGATTGGGAATAATTCAATCATTGGATATAATACGACCATTCTGGCGCATGAGTATTTAATTCATGAATACCGGCTTGGTGAGGTCATCATCGGAGATCATGTACTGATTGGCGCAAACACCACCATATTGCCGGGTGTAACGATCGGTGATGGAGCTGTCGTTGCTGCAGGGGCCGTCGTGCATAAAAATGTGGCTGCAGGAGCTTTTGTTGGAGGCAACCCGCTCAGAGAACTAAGTAAGAATAAAGAAGATTCTACGGAAGAAATGGATAACTAGCAAAGTACCTTTTCATCAATGAAAATTGAATAGTTTAACTACTAGAGGATCATATCCAGGAGCGCTCAGACATCATGAGAAAAAAAGAAAGAATATATGAACTCGACGTTTTCCGTTCATTTGCCATTATGGCCGTACTTACGATTCACGCAACTTCACAGACATTGGTCGAGACGAAGGGAACATCGCTGTATATTCCATTTCTGTTTTTGAATACATTCAGCAGCTTTGCGGTGCCTGTCTTTATATTTTTAAGTGGCTTTGTTCTATTCTACAATTATATAGACCGTCCCCTGAATCGAGGGCTCATTAAATCCTTTTATGGTAAAAGGCTGCTCTATATTCTAGTTCCTTATATGGTGTTTACCGTGTTCTATTTTATATTTCAGCTATACAGGCGTGATCAGTTGGATATGCCCTTTACACAAATGCTGCATGAATTCGGACAGGACTTGGCCAAGGGCACAGCATATACCCATCTTTATTATGTCATTATCATGCTGCAGTTATATTTGATTTTCCCCTTGTTGTTGGGATGGTTTAAAAAGCAGCCCGGCATCCGGCCGTGGATTTTTCCTATTGGTTTGATTCTGGAGTGGTTGTATATCTATATCAATAAATACGGTTTTCATTTACCCAGCCAAAGCTACGCCGGTCAGCATTTGCATTTAGGTCTACCGAAAGGCAGCATTATCATTACCTATCTGTCCTATTTATTTTTAGGGGCTGGAATAGGCATGTATTATGATCAGTTTAAAAAATGGATCGAGGTATCTCTCAAGGGATTCAAGTCAGGAAAGGGACCCATTTGGGTTTTTATCTGGATCCTGTGGATTGCAATCGGAGTACTGCATACTGCCGTTTGGTATCGATACAATACGGTAGGAAGCAGCCTGAATACAATGGATTATGAGCTTCTAAGAAACGTGCATGCTTTGTTGTCATGTATCGTTCTTTGGCATATATCCTATGCGATCTATTATTATGGCCCACGCTTCGCGCGGCTTGCTTTGACCTCAATGGGCGCATGCTCTTTCGGCATATTTTTATTGCATCCGTTTCTATTGTATTGGTATCGGTATTTTATCAACGGAGGCTCTACCTTGAAATATGCTATAACGATCGCAGGGGGCTGGGTGGTAGCCCTCGGTCTGTCTTGGATTGTGGTGTACCTCGCTTTTAAGTATGTAAAAGGATCATGGTTGTTCTTTGGGTCAAACCCATTCCAATCTAAAAAGAAAAAAGCCGCCGAGAATTAACATTTCCGGTGGGTTAAAAAAATATGTATGGTTGAATGATTTATAAAACTTCCGTTTTTCATCGGGCGCCGCTTATGATCCACAATGTTGGAATTCATGGGCGGTGTTTTTTAAAATAAACTAAGCTTATCTTCATTGACGGGCACTTCAAGAGCATGTTAAAATATCAAAATATACTTTACTTTATTAGCAAGGTACCACTTTAATAAAATAAAGCATCTCGGAAATTTTAAATGAGTTTATAACAAAAAAACAACTTACTAAACATAAATGAGGTGAGATTGGACGTGTCGAAACCAAAAGGTTTTGAAAAACCGGTCGGTGTCCGGGACTATGTGCCGTATGCCGTCGACAAGCTGCGCGCGATTGAGCGCAATGTACTCGATTGTATGAGCCGCTGGGGCTATCGTCAGATTATGACACCTACGATGGAATTTTACGAAACGGTGGGCGTAGCCAGCTCTACGTCAGACCAAAAGCTGTTCAAGCTGCTGAATAACCGCGGCACCACATTGGTGCTCCGTTCGGATATGACTGCACCGATTGCGCGGGTGGTATCTTCGCTGCTCAAAGAGGAGCCGCTGCCGATCCGTCTTTCGTACCACGCTAACGTATTCCGGGCCTTTGAAGAGGAAGCCGGGCGGGAAGCTGAGTTTTTTCAGACGGGTGTTGAACTGGTTGGCGATGATTCGCCGGAGGCTGACGCCGAGGTGGTGGCGCTTGCCATCGAATCACTGAAAGCGGCAGGGGTTGCTTCTTTTAAAATTGCGATGGGTCATGTCGGATTTCTGAACGGATTGTTTGAGGAAGCGTTATCTGGCCGTGGCAATGAGCAGCAGGCTTTGAAAAAACATCTGCTGGACCGTGACTATGTCGGATTCCGCAAAGCGATCGGAGATCTTGCCGTTAACGACGAGCAGCGGGAAGTACTTGAAGGTATTTTACGGCTACGGGGTAACAAGGAAATTTGCGATCAGGCTTCGGAGCTGAGCAGTCACCCGCTGGCACAAGCTTCGATCAGCCATCTGTGCAAGGTTTGGGAAGTACTTGAGGCGTATGGAGTTTCTGAGCATGTCCTGATTGATCTGACTATGATCGGTGACTTCTCTTATTATACAGGGATGACGTTTGAAGGTTATGCAGCTGAGCTTGGTTTTCCGGTATGCAGCGGCGGAAGGTATAATAATCTGCTGCGTCAGTTTGGCCGGGATGTGCCAGCTACAGGCTTTGCACTAAAAACAAACCGGATTCTTGACGGTGTTAAAGGGGCTGTGGATGAAGAAAAGCATCCCGTCCTGATCAGATATACTTCAGCACAGCGCCGGGAAGGACTTGCGCGGGCAGCTGAGCTAAGAGAACAGGGCAGAGCAGTGGTAACGCTGCTCATTCAACAGGAGAGCGAGAGCCTGAATAAGCCCGATGGAATGTATGACCGAGTAGAGACATTCTCCTAAGGGAGTTCGAGCAGAATCATAGATTTCCTCTAAGCATTAGGGATCAGCATGAACTGAAGACTATAAGAAAAATAAGGAGGGAGTACGTTGACGGAGACATTGAAGGTAGCTATGCCGAAGGGACGGATCTACAAAAAGGCAGCGAATTTATTTCGTGCTGCCGGACTGCCGATTCCGATAGAGGTGGATGAGACACGCAAGCTGGTGATTGCATTACCTGAGCTCGATATGGAGTTTATATTGGCTAAACCCGTGGACGTACCAACTTATGTGGAATACGGGGCAGCAGATATCGGAATTGTCGGCAAAGATGTGCTGATGGAGGAAAACAGGGACGTATACGAGCTGCTCGATCTGGGAATCGCCAAATGCCGAATGTCGGTAATCGGACTTCCGAACTGGCAGCCGGGGATTCAGCAGCGGGTGGCAACCAAATATCCGAATGTGGCATCCCAGTATTTTCGTGAGCAGGGTCAGCAGGTGGAGGTAATCAAGCTGAATGGCTCCATTGAATTGGCACCGTTGATCGGTCTCGCCGACCGCATCGTTGATATGGTGGAAACCGGACAAACGCTGAAGGAAAACGGACTTGTCGAGATGAATCAGATATTTGAGATTACAAGCCGTCTGATTGCCAACCGGGTGAGCTACCGGATGAAGAACGGACAAATTCAATCGCTGTGCGACCGTCTTCAGAAAGCTCTTGCCACCGAGGTGTAAGTCATAGACCAGGCCTATGTCGAACGGAAGACAGATGGAGAGAGCGAGGAGAGAAGCGAATGAAAGTTGTATCTTTACAGGACTTTGATCTGCAGAGAGAAGTGGATTATGGGACTCCGGAGCAAAATGCAGTGGTTAAACAGATAGTAAGTGACATCAGAGCTGAAGGAGATGCAGCTCTGCTTCGTTACACCAAGGAGTTGGACCGTACCGAGCTCTCCGCCGGCATGCTGCGGGTCACGAAAGCCGAGCTGGATGCAGCTTATGACCAAGTGGAGGAATCTTTTATCCAGGCCATCTCGGCTGCAGCTCATAACATCCGTGCTTTTCATATGCGGGAGAAGCGGAATTCATGGATGGATATGCAGCCGGACGGAAGCATTCTGGGCCAGATTATCCGGCCGCTGAAGCGCGTGGGTGTTTATGTTCCCGGTGGCAAGGCTGCATATCCCTCCTCCGTACTAATGAACGTCATCCCGGCTCAAGTGGCGGGTGTACCCGAGATCGTCATGGTTACACCGCCTTCAACCGGCGGAGCGGAAGGGATTAATCCCTATATTCTGGTTGCGGCTGCAGAAGCGGGCGTGCATGAAATATATCGTGTCGGGGGTGCGCAAGCCATTGCTGCACTGGCCTATGGTACGGAAACGATCGCTCCGGTTGATAAAATTTGCGGACCTGGCAACATTTATGTAGCACTTGCCAAACGCGAAGTTTATGGCGCGGTCGACATTGACAGCATCGCTGGACCGAGTGAAATCGTCGTTCTAGCGGATGAGACGGCTGACCCTGAATTTGTCGCTGCAGACCTGCTCTCGCAGGCAGAGCATGACGAAATGGCATCAGCCATTCTGGTCACCCCATCCCGTGAGCTAGCAGAACAAGTATCTTCCGAGGTTCAGCGCCAGCTGGAGCTTCTGCCTAGACGCGAGATTGCTTCTGCTTCCGTTAAGAACTACGGAGCTATTATTGTTACGGAATCGCTGCTTGAGGGAATCTCGGTAGTCAACCGTTTGGCACCGGAGCATCTGGAATTGATGGTCGCCGATCCGATGTCACATGTGGGCCTGATCGAGAATGCAGGCGCAATTTTCCTTGGCGCATACAGTTCGGAGCCTGTAGGAGATTATTTTGCCGGACCGAACCACATTATCCCAACGAATGGCACAGCAAGATTCTCATCGCCGGTGGATGTGGATGATTTTATTAAGAAATCAAGCATGATTTACTATAGTAAGGAAGCCCTGATGAAGAACGGAGCGGCTATTATGGAGCTGGCACGAGGTGAAGGGCTGGAGGCGCATGCACGGGCAATCGAGGTCCGGCTTAAACGGGAAGGGAAGGCAGGAGAAGAAAATGGAATTTAATCAGGAGAACAATACACGAAGTGCAAGTATCAGCCGCAAAACGAATGAGACCGATATCAAGCTGGCCTTTTCCGTAGATGGAACCGGCGTTTCGGATCTGGAGACGGATGTACCGTTTCTGAACCATATGCTTGATCTGTTCACGAAGCATGGACAATTTGATTTGAAGGTGCAGGCTCACGGAGATATTGAGATCGATGATCATCATACGGTTGAAGATATCGGCATTTGCCTTGGTCAGACGCTGCGGGAAGCTCTTGGGGACAAAAAAGGCATCAAGCGCTATGCGAGCGTCTTCGTACCGATGGATGAAGCTCTGGCTCAGGTTGTGATCGATATCAGCAACCGGCCGCATTTTGAATATCGTGCACAGTACCCATCGGCTCAGGTAGGCAGCTTCTCCACGGAGCTTGTACATGAATTTCTCTGGAAGCTTGCGCTCGAAGCACGGATCACGCTTCATGTCATTGTGCATTACGGACAAAATACGCATCATATGATCGAAGCGGTATTCAAAGCGCTTGGCCGTGCGCTTGACGAAGCGACCTGCATCGATCCGCGGGTGACGGGGGTTCCATCGACGAAGGGAGTGCTGTAAGTGGCGATCGCGATTGTAGATTACGGCATGGGCAATCTGCACAGCGTGAGCAAGGCCGTGGAGCGTCTCGGGGTCGAGGCGCTCGTTACGGGCGACCGTGCGGAGATCATGAAGGCTGACGGCATTATTTTGCCCGGCGTAGGTGCCTTTGGCGATGCCATGGAGCATCTGCGGGAGAGCGGGCTGGGCGATGTCATGAAGGAGGCTGCGGCCGCAAAGAGACCACTGCTTGGCATTTGTCTTGGGATGCAGCTCTTGTTTGGGAGCAGCGAAGAGCATGGACAGCATGATGGGCTTGGCATTTTACCGGGCAAGGTCATCCGTTTTAAGGACGGCGATTATAAGGTGCCACATATGGGCTGGAACCGTTTGGAATTCCTTCAGAAAGACAATCCGCTGTTAACGGGACTTGCGGAAGGGCATGTCTATTTCGTGCATTCTTATCATGTTCTTCCGGAAGTGAAGTATGACCTGATCGCGGTAACGGATTACGGACAACCGATTACGGCGATTGTCGGCCGCGGTTCTGTATATGGCATGCAGTTCCATCCGGAAAAAAGCGGGGAGCTCGGCATGGAGCTGCTTGGGCAATTCTTGAAGCTATGCGGCGAACAGAAGAACAATCAATAATTGAAGCAGTCACAACACTAAATATCAGGCTAGATGCAGTTTGTGGCTTAAGCCATGAAATAGGGAAGCGGGGGAGTCATTCGATGTCATCATTCATCATCTATCCGGCCATTGATATCCGCGGGGGCAAATGTGTCCGGCTGATTCAAGGAGATTATAATCAGGAAACAGTTTATAACGACAGCCCTCTGGCGGCTGCCAAAGCATGGGAAGATCAAGGCGGTTCTTATATCCATCTGGTGGATCTGGACGGTGCCAAAGCCGGACATCCAGTGAATGACGAGGTGATTGGGGCTATTGCCTCCGGTGTCAACGTTCCGGTTCAGGTTGGAGGCGGGCTGCGGACCGTTGACGATGTCAAGCGTCTGCTTTCCCTTGGTGTGAATCGCGTCATCATTGGTACAGCAGCTATTGAGGACCGTGCGTTTACAGAAGAGGTGCTCGGCACCTACGGTGACAAAGTGGCAATTGGCATTGATGCCAGAAACGGATATGTGGCGACACGCGGTTGGCTGGAAACCTCCGAGGTAAAGGCTGAGGAGCTTGCCAAAGAGCTGGCTTCCAAGGGTGCAGAAACCTTTATCTTCACGGATATTTCCCGGGATGGCATGATGCAGGGCCCTAATGTGGATGCAATCGTGGCTTTGGCTAAAAGCAGCGGACGAACCGTCATTGCCTCCGGAGGCGTTAGTGTGATGGATGATCTGGTTAGGTTGAACCAGTATCGTCAAGAAGGCGTTGGCGGTGCCATCGTCGGCAAGGCTTTATATACGGGCAGTATTGACCTGGCTGAGGCAGTAAGAACGCTGAAATAAATGATTCTAAAATAAGATCAATATTACAATGCGAGTGTCCCAAAGCGATCGTAAGCGGAACGGACAAATTAAAAGGCTTTTGGAGCAGGAGGAAATGCCATGCTGGCAAAACGCATCATCCCATGTCTGGACGTAAAGGACGGCCGGGTGGTTAAAGGAGTCAATTTCGAGAATTTGCGTGATGCGGGAGATCCGGTCGAACTGGCGGCACTATACGACCGGGAGGGCGCTGACGAGCTGGTGTTTCTGGATATTTCAGCTTCTGTCGAGGGCCGGCAAACGATGGTGGAGGTTGTACGGAAAACAGCCGGTGAAATCGCTATTCCGTTTACGGTTGGCGGAGGAATCTCTCAGGTCGATGATATGAAAAGAATTCTACGCGCCGGTGCCGATAAAATCGGCATCAACACGGCGGCGGTGCTTAATCCGCAGCTGATTGCAGATGGAGCACGCCGTTTCGGCTCGCAGTGCATTGTTGTGGCCGTGGATGCCAAATATAACGAAGCATGGGGCGAATGGGAAGTTTATACACATGGCGGACGCAAGGCATCCGGGATTCATGCGCTCGAATGGGTGCGGAAGGCGGAAGCATTAGGAGCCGGTGAGATTTTACTGACAAGTATGGATGCCGATGGCACCAAAGACGGCTTCGATATTTCGCTGACATCAGCAGTAGCGGATGCAATCCGGATTCCGGTGATCGCTTCGGGCGGAGCGGGAACAAAGGATGACTTTGTCGAAGTATTTACGGAGGGAAAAGCGGATGCGGGGCTTGCAGCCACCATCTTTCACTATAAGGAAATTTCCATACAGGAACTGAAGCTGGACTTAAAGCAAAAAGGGGTTGAAATCAGATGAATGAACAAACGAAGCTAGAATCACTGGAGCAGGCGCAGGAGAAAATCGCCTTTGACGGGGAAGGACTTGTCCCTACAATTGTTCAGGATGCAGCCAGCAAGGAAGTACTGATGATGGCTTATATGAACAAGGAATCCCTTAAGCGCTCGATTGAAACCGGCGAAACCTGGTTCTGGAGCAGATCACGTCAAGAACTGTGGCATAAAGGGGCTACCTCTGGCAACACGCAAAAGATCGTCTCTGCACACTATGATTGCGATGGCGATACTCTACTGTTTCTGGTGAAGCCTGCAGGACCGGCCTGCCATACTGGCGAGCAGACCTGCTTTTATCGCGGAATTACTTCCCCGGCACTGGCAGAAAAAGGGGCTGGAGAGGATACTGGCCTGGAAAGACATCGTTTTGCGGTACTGGAAGAGCTCGAGCAGGTCATTGCCCAGCGCGAAAAGGAACGTCCGGAAGGCGCCTATACCACCTATCTGTTTGATAAAGGCGTTGACAAAATCCTGAAAAAGGTCGGGGAAGAGACGGCTGAAACGATTATTGCCGCCAAGAACAAGGACAATGCCGAGCTGCGACTTGAGGTTAGTGACCTAATCTATCACCTGCTCGTTCTGCTGCAGGAGCGCAAGCTTCCGCTGGATGAGGTTATGGCTGAGCTGGACCGACGCCATGAGCGTCCCCGCAGGGATTAGGAGGCGAGCCAAGTATGCTGATTGATTATCACACGCATCATGTCCGCTGCGGTCATGCGGTTGGAGAGCTTGAAGAGTATGTACGCCGCGGCATAGAGATCGGACTGGGCCAAATTGGCTTGTCTGATCATATGCCGCTGCTTCACGTTGACCCTTCCCGCTACTATCCGGAAATGGCCATGCCGATGGATGAGCTTCCACGCTATGTGGAGGAATGTCTGAAGTTAAAAGAGAAATATAAGGGACAGATTGATATACGATTAGGCCTCGAAGGGGATTATATAGAGGGATGGGAAGAAGCGATAGAGCGGATCGTAAAAGCCTATCCTTGGGATTATGTCATTGGCTCCGTCCACTTCCTTGGAGAATGGGACATTACAGATCACCGGCAGACCCAGGGCTGGGAGGGCCGCGATAAACTCGAGGTCTATCAAACCTATTACGATGCCATTCAAAAAGCGGCTGCGACCGGTTTCTATGATATCATGGGCCATCTGGACGTCATTAAAAGGTTCGGATATCATCCGGGCGTGGAAGCTATGGATGAAGTAGAGGCTCTGGAAAATGCCGCCCTCAACGCCGTAGCCAGAAGCGGTGTTGCGATGGAGCTGAATGCTTCCGGACTGTCCAAGCCATGCGCAGAGATGTTCCCATCGGAACGGATGCTGCGAGAGGCATATCGGCTGGGCATTCCCCTTACGGTCGGATCGGATGCGCATGATCCAAAGAAACTCGGTGGAAACCTGGACCGTGCGCGGGCAGCATTGTGGGAAGTTGGATTCCGCGAACTGGCGGTGTTTGAGAAGCGTCAGAGAACAATGATGCCTCTGGAAGTCTAAATTAAACGGGTATCAGGAGGAGCATATGCAGCATAAGGTGCGTATTTTTTCCGGGTCATCCAATCCCTTGCTGGCTGAGAGCATGTGCGAGAAGCTGGGAGCGGAGCTGGGCAATATTACGTTATCCCGCTTTAAGAGCGGTGAGATTTACGTAAATTATGAAGAGAGCATCCGCAACTGTGATGTGTTCATCGTACAATCCCTTTCACATCCGATTAATGAGATGTTTGTTGAGCTGCTGGTCATGATTGATGCGGCGAAGCGCGCCTCGGCACGTACGATCAACATTGTCGTTCCATACTATGGATACGCCAGGCAGGAGCGGAAATCAGCACCACGTGAGCCGATCTCCGCCAAAATGGTAGCTGATGTCCTGACGACTGCCGGAGCCAACCGGGTTATTACGATTGACCTGCATGCGCCGGCGATCCAGGGTTTTTTCAATATCCCTGTTGATCATCTGACAGCGCTGGACTTGATCAGCCATTACTTGAAGTCCTTAAACCTGGCGAGTCCTGTCATCGTGTCCCCTGATGCAGGACGGGCCAAGACAGCCGAAAAGCTGGCTAATCATTTGGATTCTCCGTTTGCTATCATGTTCAAGAAGCGTCCCGCCCATAACGAATCGGTGATAACACATGTTATTGGGGATGTGGAGGGAAAGACACCGATCATTATCGAGGATATTATCGATACCGGGTCAACGATCGTCAATGTGGTGGAGAGCCTTAAAGAGCGCGGCGCAGCGAAGGCAATCATCTGTGCGACTCACGGGCTGTTCTCAGGAAATGCGCTTGAGCGCTTGAGCCACTCCCATATCAGGGAGATCGTGGTTACTGACTCGATAGCGGTTCAGGAGGGACAGCATGACCGGCTCAAAGTGTTATCTGTGGCCCCAATGCTGTCCGCAGCTGTAAGAATTATCATGGAGGGCGGATCGCTTGCCACCATGTTTAAAGACGCTGGAGTATAGTGCTCCGGCGTCTTTTTTTATGATATTGAATCTACAGACATGAACTTATAGTCCGTAAATAATAGGTTGATGGACAGTATTTATATAATAGATATTGCCTTAGATGCACAATAAAAGTTATGGTATACTATTCTGGATAGAAAAATGATTCATTTTATATAGATGAAACTATGGTTTCGCTTTGATAGAATGTTATATGCAACTTAAGGGAGGTGCCTTGCTTACATGGAGGAAAATCATTTGCAGGCTGAGGACCTACAACATAAAGTAATACCCATTCATATGGATGCCAATTTCTTTTTTGAACGTGCCGTCCGGTCACTGGACCGCCTTCATTATGATAAGGCATTGAAATATTTTCGCAAAGCTGTTGAATATGAACCGGAGAATCCGGTGAATCATTGCAATATGGCGGGTATATTATCAGAGATGGGCGATTATGAAGGTTCAAACGCCGTCCTTGCCGATATTTTGGAGCATGTCGATGCTTCTATGACGGAATGCTATTTCTATATGGCCAATAATTATGCCAATATGGAGAATTTTGAAGAAGCCGAACAGGTGCTGATCAAGTACTTGGAAGAGGATCCCGCAGGCCAGTTTCTGGACGAGGCCGAGGAAATGATGGAGCTGTTCCAATACGAGCTGGAGCGTCCGGTCAAGCTGAACCGGATTCGCAGCCGCGAAGGCATGGTGGAACACGAAGATGCACGGGCGCTGATGGAAGAGGGAAAGTTCTCACAGGCAGCCGAACTGCTGGAACAGATCGTGGAGGAGCATCCGGATTTTCTGGCAGCACGCAATAATCTGGCGCTGGCTTACTATTATATGGGATTGTTCCATAAAGCCAAGACTACGATCGGTGAGGTGCTGGAGCTAGAACAAGGCAATATTCACGGTCTGTGCAATCTGGCGATATTTTACCAGCATGAAGGGGATACTACTTCTTTGAATCCTCTGCTGGAGCTGCTTGAAATCACGGTTCCCTTCCACCAAGAGCATGTATTTAAGCTGGCTACCACAATGGGCATTCTGGGTAGACATGAGTCAGCCTACGGGCATTTCCGCCGGCTTCTGAAGGATGAGGAAGTGAACGGGGATCCAAGCCTTTATCATTATACCGCCGTGGCTGCTTTCAACAGCGGGCGCTACAAAGAAGCAGAGCGGTACTGGCGTCAGGTGAAAAAACTGGATCCCGCATCGGATATTCCCCGCTTTTATCTTGCACAGCTGGAGGAACTTGATTGGTCAGGCACGCAGCGGGTAGAGCTGAGCTACCACTACCATCTGCCGTTCGAGGAGCAGCTGAAACGTTGGGAGCAGGATGAAACCGAGCTTTGCGAGGAGATTAAGACCAATCCGCTGATTCGCTCTTCGTTTTCCTGGGCGCTTCGTTATGGCGACAAAGGAACCAAGCTGCAGGTTATTCGTGCGCTTGGCTGGCTTGCCGACGAAGAGGTGAAGGAGACGCTGGAAGCTTTCCTGAAAGAACCGGATGAGCCGGCAGAGTTGAAGGATGAAGCCCTGCGTGTTTTACAGGAGATGGGGGTAGGCGGCTCTGCTCAAGCCATTTTAGAGGTGAGTGCTTCTTCTGCTTCGATTATTGCAGAAACGCAGGCGGCCTATGAATATCATGGCGACGACTCCGTTCAGGCAGTTGTAGATCAAGCGCTAAAGCATATGGACGCGAAGGCGGACCGCGAGCAGAAGAATCATCTGCAAAATTTATGGGCCCAGTTCCTGGGCAAGCTGCATCCCGATACGCCGATGATCCGTCAGACAGAGGGATGGTCTGCGGCATTGGAGTACCTAACGGCCAAGCAGCACGGCAGCTCTTTGACTTATCAGGAAGTGGCACAGCGCTACGGGGTTTCAGTCTCAACGGTAAGCCGTTATGTGAAACGTATCGACAGTGTATGTTCGCTCAAGGATGAAAAGGATGATATTTTCCGTCCTTTTACAGAAAACATATAATTTTATAAAAGATGACCTGCTTAAGGAGGCTAATGATATGTACAAATCAATCGTAATCGGAACGGGTCCTGCAGGACTTACGGCAGCCATTTATCTGGCTCGGGCGAATATGCAGCCGCTTGTAATTGAAGGCATGCAGCCCGGCGGACAGCTGACCACGACCACGGATATTGAGAACTTTCCTGGTTTTCCCGATGGTATTATGGGTCCTGAACTGATGGATAATATGCGCAAGCAGGCTGAGCGCTTCGGCGCAGAGTTCAAAACCGGCTGGGTGGACAAGGTGGATTTCTCCAAACGCCCATTTAAGCTGACTGTGGAAGGTATGGGCGAGATTGAAGCTGAGTCTGTGATTATTTCGACCGGTGCTTCTGCGAAATATCTTGGAATTCCAGGGGAGCAGGAGAATATTGGACGCGGCGTCAGCACTTGTGCAACCTGCGACGGTTTTTTCTTCCGCGGTAAGAAGATTGTTGTCATCGGTGGCGGCGACTCGGCTATGGAGGAAGCAAACTTCCTTACCCGTTTTGGTTCCAGCGTAACGTTGGTGCACCGCAGAGAAGAGCTGAGAGCTTCGAAAATTATGCAGGAGCGTGCACGCGGCAATGAAAAGATTATCTGGGCGCTGAACAGAGCTCCACTTGAAGTGGTAGCTGGTGAGAACGGTGTGAAGGGTCTGAAGGTATATAATAACGAAAGCAGACAGGAAGAACTGATCGAGGCAGACGGTGTCTTCGTAGCGATCGGGCATACGCCTAATACCAAATTCCTGGACAGCCAGATTACGACGGATGAGGTTGGCTACATTCTCGTGAAGCCGGGAACAACGGAAACCAATATTCCGGGCGTATTCGCTTGCGGCGACGTGCAGGATTTGCGCTATCGCCAAGCCATTTCCGCAGCTGGCACAGGCTGCATGGCTGCGATGGACTGTGAGAAGTTCCTGGAAGGCAGCATGGTGCATGACTGGAGCGAAACGCTGTAAGTACTAATTTAATACAAAAGGGTGTCCCATTAGGCCATTGTATGGCTGAGGGGGCACCCTTTATTTTTTTCGTTAATGCACTTACAGAGAGTAGGAGTAGCGAAGGGGACGAATCATTCTGCAGCAGCAAGCATTCGTCTCTGCCCTCCGAACATAGTTAGATCCCAGAAGAAATGAAAGAAGCTGTCGCCTGGTTGAAAACCAGGAGCAGCTTCTTAGACGCCTCACCGAAGAATAAGGTGAGTAAAGAGTGGCCTTTGCAAGGAGAAGGAGCGGAGGTTTGGGGATAGCCGATCCTTTGAGAGCCAGTTTTCACCTTAGACCAATTCAATCCTAGAACTGGCGAACAACAGAGCGGATAGACCGAAACCGCAGCGCTTTATAGCCAGCCGTTCTCTTCCGCCATGCTGATCGCCTCAATCCGGTTTTTGACCTCGAGCTTGTTCAGGATTTCAGAGATATAATTGCGGACAGTTCCGTGCGAGAGATGGAGGGAGCGTGCGATTTCATTGGCAGTTTTGCCGGCGGCAATCAGCTGTAGAATCTCACATTCTCTCGGGGTGAGCGGATTCTTTTGAGAGACGGAGTCAAAGATCAGCTCAGGTGATATGGCGCGGTGTCCCTGCATGACACGGCGGATCGACTCGGCGAGCCGATCACTTGGCTCGTCCTTCAGCAAATAGCCGCTGATGCCTGCCTTAACGGCCCTCTCAAAGTATCCCGGACGCGCAAAGGTCGTCAGAATGATGACGCGGCATGGTGATGATTCCGTTTTGAGCAGCTCCGCCACCTCGATGCCTGTTTGTACAGGCATCTCGATGTCCAGCAGACACACATCAGGCTTCAGCTTCAAGATCAGGGAAAGCGCCTCCGCCCCGTCGCCGGCTTGGCCTACCACCTGCAGATCATCCTCCAGGTCAAGAAGAGAGGCAAGAGCACCGCGCAAAAGACGCTGGTCCTCGGCAATCACAATTTGGATCATGCGGTTTCACACTCCTTGCCGGGTTCATTTTTTATGACGATTGGAATGCGGATTTGGACTACCATTCCGTTAGATGAAGAGAGCTCTACTGAACCGTCAATCAGGGACAGCCGCTCCTTCATGCCTGTTAGGCCATTACCATCTTTCGGTTCTCCTTCAGAACCGGAATTCCAGCCTATGCCGTTATCGCTGATGGCGAGCCGGATCTCACTCGATGTTTGCTCAATAGCAATCGTACAAGCATCCGCCCGGCTGTGTTTCACGATGTTGGTGACGGCTTCCTTCAAACACATGCTGAGAATGTTTTGCGTCAGTCCTGAAATGCCTTCTACCCGAAAGTCACCCTCAGCCTTATGCTGTATGCCTGCACTCTCCAGCATTCGCTCAGAAGCCCTGAGCTCCTCCATAACTGTCAATGTCCGCATCCCGGTCACTAGCTCCCGTACCTGCCGCAGGGCGGCTCTGGAGGTCTGTTCGATCTCCCGTGCCTCCATCAGCGCTTTCTCCGGGTCGCGGTCGATCAGCCGTGTAACGAGCTGGCTTTTCAAGGTGATCAGTGACAAAGTGTGTCCTAATGTGTCATGCAAGTCCCTCGAAATGCGCATCCGCTCCTCACGCTTTATCAGCTCCTCAATCCGTTCATTCGCCTGCTTCAGATCGCGTTGGAGCTGCTGCTGCTTGAACATGGACCGCATCCCGAAGGGAGACATCATCATGACCACTAAAAAGGGCAGAACGATATACAGGTCCTGCCTTACCATACGGGGGATATTGATAAAGACGGGCAGGATCAGCATGACATAAAAGACAGCCAGCGCAATGGAAAACCGCCGCTGTTCTTTGTAATAGGCAATAAAGCTGGCCGTGTAGAATCCGAGGAATAAATTGTATGGGCTGTATGCGATACAGAGAATAAAGGCAAGGAGCATCTGAAGACCCAGCCAGTAAGTGAATGACTTTTTGGCGAAAAAAAGCTGGCGGTAGGTTAACAGGAAGATGGCGATCATCAAATAGCCCACCACCATCCGTAAACCCTGCTCCTGGCTGATATAGAAAATTGGCATGGATATATATATTAGCCAAACATAAGGGAAAACTCCCAGTTCACTTGGGAAAAATCTTAATCGTGAACGATACAAGGATTACACCGCTTCCTGTTTTTTTCGAATATATATGGATAGTACCATAAACAGGAATAAATATCCGGCCAGAATCAACATTGGTTTCAGATCAGGAGCATTCCCTGCGGCAATGGACCATACACCAGCGCCATAATTGTAGGATGGAAGCCACTTGCCAATGGTTTGAAGCACGGAGGGAAAGCTGTCGATCGGCATCCACATGCCGCCAAGAACGGCCATCAGCATGTATGCAATATTGCTCACACCGCTTGCAGTATCCACTCTTTTCATGGTTCCGAACAGGGTACCCAGAGCAAGAAACGGGATGGAGGCAACCAGAATCCACAATCCGCTGCCAATCCATTGGCCGATAGACATATGGACTCCGTTGATAAGGAAGCCTGCGATAAAAATAACGATGACCGAAAAAGCATGCATGACGGTTTGGCCAAACATTTTGGATATAAAATAGATACTCCCCGGCAGCGGGGTGATCCGCATATAGACGGCCCAACCCAGACTTTGCTCCTGAACCATACGGATGCCGACGGTCATGATCGCCGATCCCATGACGCTGAAGGTGGTCATTGACATCATATAATGTGCCTGCCATGCTTCCACGTTATCAATGCCGGTATTCACGATTTTGGTGAAGATAAAATAAAATACGATAGGCATCAACAGGGACCAAAATACATAATAAGGATTACGGATGATCCGCAGCATTTCTACCCTGCACTGCATAAGCAGCATTTTCATTACGATACCGCCTCCTTGTCGTGATCCGCGCTAACCATGATTTCAAATGCATCATCGAGCCGGCCCTGCCCGGTGCGGATATCCCTCGCGGGTATATTGTATCTGAAGATTGCAGCCAGAACGGTATCCGTATTATCTGCCGTAACGACCCATCTTCCTTCCTGCTCCTTGCAATCGCGTACACCGGGAACGGAACGCATGCGATGAAGCATCTCATCCACAGCGTATGAGTCTTCTCCGGTCATGTCTGCGATGAAAGACACGGAGCGGCTGGTCAGTCTCGACACTATCTCGTCAGGCGTGCCGTCGGCTGCAATTTTTCCTTTATTAAAAAGAAGAATCCGGTCCGCGGTATCCTCAGCCTCCTGCAAATAGTGGGTGGAAAAAAGAATGGTTTTGCCCCGATCGGCCAATTCGTCAGCCTGCTGCCAAAACGCCTTGCGCGCAGGAGCATCGAGACCAACTGTGGGTTCATCGAAGAATAGGAGATCCGGATTTCCTGCAAGAGCGAGTGCAAATCCGAGTCTGCGCTTCTGTCCTCCAGACAGCTTATCCGCGCGTTTATTCAGCTCCTCCGGCGTAAAGCCGGCCAGATGCACCATTTCGGACAGCTTCAGGGGACTCGGATAGTAACTCCGGATCAGGCTCATGACCTCATGCACCTTAAGTCCATCAATGACGCTAACCTCCTGCAGCATGGCGCCAATGCGTCTTTTGACCTGGGCATGCTTAGGGGATTGGCCGAATATTCTGACACTGCCAAGACTAGGCTCCCGTAGTCCTAGCATCATGGAGAGCACGGTTGTTTTACCTGCTCCGTTGGGACCAAGAACTGCGGTGACCGAGCCCCGCGGAATAACGAATGAAACATCATCCACGGCCGTTTTTCCTGAGAATATTTTTGATACATGCTGAAGCTCTGCTATATTTTCCATAATAACCTCCGCCTGGATAGGTTCTGTGACTGCTGAATACCTGATACTTCCATTCTAATCACAGGGAGCGGGTGCGGTTAGTGTATGCTGTCATGAAAAGCATATGACAGTTGTCATTTTATGCGAGGGGAAAATAGGGCGAGCGAACTGTTTCACGAAATCTCCACAAAGCAGTTTCAGCCCGCAGCACGGGCATTGATGGCGGTTTGTGACGGTTCTCACATCTCTTGACCGATAGAATAGCTTCAATTATAGTTGGTACAGTAGGAGCAAACTATTATTGAAGAAAAAAGGTGGCTTGTAACATGTCTGAGCAAATCTACGTTGGTGTCGATTTAGGGGGAACCTCGATCAAGGTCGGCATCTGCAATCAAGCAGGACAGCTTATTCAAACGTATGAAGGACCCACTGAAACGGAAAAAGGCGTTGATGTTGTCGTCAATAATATCGAGAAATATGTTCGACATATTGTTGACCAGTCCCCATACAGCTGGGATCAGCTGGCCGGTGTGGGAGCGGGAGTTGCCGGCTTCACCAATGTCCGTGAGGGAATCATTATTTTCGCACCAAACGTAGGTTTCCGTGATGTGCCGATTCGCGCTATTCTGGAGGAGAAGATCGGCAAGCCTATTAAAATAGACAATGACGCTAACGTTGCTGCACTGGGTGAGGCTTGGAGCGGCGCGGGACGCGGAATCGACAACTGTGTGTGCTATACACTGGGTACGGGTGTAGGCGGCGGAATCATTATGAACGGTAAAATTTATCAGGGCTTTTCTGGCCTTGCAGGAGAGCTGGGACATATCTCGGTTGTTCCTGATCTAGAAGCGATCCAATGCGGCTGCGGTAAAATGGGCTGCCTCGAGACCGTATCCTCGGCTACAGGGATTATTCGTATGGCGAAGGATGCTGTTGAGCGCGGTGACCGCACTTCTCTGGCGCTGGAGTCGAATATCGCAGCGAAGGAAGTTTTCGATGCTGCAAAAGCAGGGGATGAGGTTGCTCAGCGCATCGTGAAGCGTGCAGCGTTCTATCTGGGCAAATCCATGGCAGCTGTAGCGGCTGCGCTCAATCCGGAAGTGTTCATTATCGGCGGCGGCGTATCGAAAGCAGGGGATATCCTGTTTGACGAGGTGCGCGAAGTGTTCGCCAAACTGACACCAGAGCCACTGCAGAAGGGCGTTTCGATCCTGCCTGCACAGCTTGGAAACGATGCCGGTGTTGTCGGCGCTGCCGGACTCCTGCTTCGTTCCTAGGACAGCTGTAGCGGCTGTTTAAACGGAGAAACGGATGTACAGCGGGCGGCTTTGAATAAATAAGAATTTGAAGTATTTGCGGCCCGTTCTTTCGCTTTCTGAATACCAAACCAAGGGAGGGAAAGCTGATGCAAGACGGTGACAATACTGCGTCGGCCATGGCCACCCTGATTATTATTACAGGCATGTCAGGGGCTGGAAAGACGCTAGCAGTACGAAGCCTGGAGGATCTCGGTTTTTTTTGTGTAGATAACCTGCCTCCGGTGCTGATTCCAAAATTCGCAGAACTGATTGAACAGTCGAAGGGTAAAATCGCGAAGGTGGCGCTGGTAATTGATCTGCGCGGACGCGAATTTTTTACGGCATTATCGGAATCCTTAAATTATATCAAGGACCATTTTACGATACATTGTGAAATTCTGTTTCTGGAAGCTACCGACTCGGTGCTGGTGCAGCGCTACAAGGAAAGCCGGCGTCGTCATCCGCTTGCTCCTGAGGGCATGCCGCTTGACGGCATCCGCCTCGAGCGCAAAATGCTGGAGGAGCTGAAAAGCTCCGCAACCGTTGTGCTGGATACCAGCAGCATGAAGCCGGGACAGCTGAAGGATAAAATCATCTCGAGGTTCTCCCAACTGGAGAGCAACACGCTATCCATCAATATTACTTCGTTCGGTTTTAAGTACGGAATTCCGATTGACGCCGACCTTGTATTTGATGTCCGTTTTCTGCCGAATCCCCATTATGTGGAGAATTTGCGGCCGCGGACCGGACAGGACAGCGAAGTATACGACTATGTCATGAAGTGGCCTGAAACCCAATCATTCCTGACCAAACTGCTGGATATGCTGCATTTTCTCATTCCACAGTACCGGAAGGAAGGCAAGAGTCAAGTGATTATCGGCATTGGATGCACAGGCGGGAAGCACCGCTCGGTAGCCATCGCTGAATATCTGGGCAAAATGCTGGGGGCCAGTGAAACAGAATCAGTTTCGGTCAGCCACCGGGATTCTGAACGTGATCGGCATTAATGAGAGTGGAAGTGATGAGAGTGGCTGAGCAAAAAAGAGAGCGTCCGCGGATTGTTGTCATGGGCGGAGGCACAGGCTTGTCGGTCATGCTGCGCGGCTTAAAGGAAATGCCGCTGGACATCACGGCGATCGTAACCGTGGCCGATGACGGAGGCAGCTCAGGCATACTGCGGAGTGAACTGCAGATGCCGCCTCCGGGCGATATCCGCAACGTTCTGACAGCATTGGCCGATGTTGAACCACTGATGTCAGAAATGCTGAGATACCGCTTCAGCAGCGGCTCAGGCCTTGCGGGACACAGTCTGGGTAACTTGATCCTGGCGGCGATAACCGACATTAGCGGTGACTTTGTCACGGCTGTGCGGGAGCTGAGCCGGGTATTCGCAGTCCGGGGCCGTGTGCTGCCTGCTGCTGGCGAAGCCGTTGTGCTTTCTGCGGAAATGGAGGACGGCTCTATTGTGACCGGCGAATCCAAAATCCCCGAAGCAGGCGGACGGATCAAGCGTGTTTTTCTGGAGCCGTCCGAGGTGGAGCCACTGCCTGAGGCTGTTGCCGCCATTGAAGAAGCCGATGCGATCTTGATCGGTCCAGGAAGCTTGTATACCAGTATTCTGCCGAATCTGCTGGTACCAAAGCTGGCTGAAGCCGTGATGGCTTCAGAAGCGATCAAAATATTTGTCTGCAACGTCATGACCCAGCCGGGAGAAACGGACGGATATACCGTCAGTGATCATCTCCAGGCTATTTATGATCATATCGGCAAGCACTTATTTGACTATGTCATCGTGAACAGCGGGGATATTCCTCCGCAGGTTCAGGATAAGTACGCAGAAAAGGGCGCCAAGCCGGTCGAGCTCGACTATGATGAGGTAACCAACCTGGGATACAAGATCATTGCCGACACACTGGTGCTTTTCCGGACTTATCTGCGGCATGATGCCGACAAACTGAGTCATCATATTTACCAGCTGGTTCAAGACTGGATTTCAAGAAAGAGGTGAGAGTCCCGTGTCGTTTGCGGCGCTGACTAAAAAAGAACTGACCATGATCGAAGCTGACAATTGCTGCGAACAGGCCGAATTGTCGGCACTGATCCGCATGAACGGGGCGGTCCAGCTTTCGAACAAGAAGGTCATTTTGGATATATCCACCGAGAATGCAGCGATTGCCAGACGGATCTATACGCTGATCAAAAAATATTTTCAGGCCCATACAGAGCTGCTCGTTCGTAAGAAAATGCGTTTGAAAAAAAATAATGTGTACATCGTCCGTATTCCGGCCCGTGTTCAGGAAATACTGAAAGAGCTGAAGATTGTCTCTGAGGGTTTTTTGTTCCGGGCAGACATCGATCCTGATCTGGTCAAGAAAAACTGCTGTAAGCGCGCATACCTGCGCGGAGCGTTTATGGCCGGAGGCTCGGTGAATAATCCTGAAGGATCTTCCTACCATATGGAGATCTCCTCCATGTATGAGGAGCATTGCCAGGCCCTGGTGGATCTGGCGAACGAATTCCAGCTTAACGCCCGGTTAATCGAGCGAAAGAAGGGGTTCATTCTATACATCAAGGAAGGCGAGAAAATTATCGAATTCCTGAGTCTGATCGGAGCGCATCAAGCGCTGTTCAAGTTTGAGGATGTGCGTATTATGCGTGACATGCGCAATTCGGTAAACCGGATTGTGAACTGCGAAACCGCCAATCTGAACAAGACTATTGGAGCTGCCGTCCGGCAAATCGATAATATCAAGCTGCTGCAGAAGGAAATGGGGCTGCATAACCTGCCCGACAAGCTGCGCGAGGTTGCTGAAATCCGCTTGGCTCACCCGGACATGAACCTCAAGGAGGTAGGCGAGCTCCTCAAAGGATCGGTCAGCAAATCCGGTGTTAACCACCGTTTGCGTAAGATCGACGAGCTGGCTGAGAAGATTCGGAACGGCTAGTTTTTTTCTTCTAGTGTCGTTCATGTTATAATGTTATAATGTTACCAAATATGGTATGAGAGCTATGCAGATTTCTTAAATAGGGGGTAAGGTTTCCATGACAAAACATCCCGTAGTTGTCCGCTTAAAAACGGGTCTTCATGCCAGACCGGCAGCGTTGTTCGTCCAAGAAGCGAATAAGTACTCGTCTGAAATTTTCGTGGAAAAAGATGATAAAAAAGTAAATGCCAAGAGTATCATGGGAATTATGAGCCTTGCAATCAGTTCGGGTACGGAAGTAATCATCAGTGCCGAGGGAGCGGACGCAGATCAGGCTGTAACCGCTTTAGTCAGTTTGGTGGGTAAGGAAGAACTCGAGAACCAATAATACGGTTTGATTCATACTCTGCCGGGGGTCATCCTCACGGCCATTTTCAAAGGCAGCCCTTTCTTCAAGTAGAAGAGAAGGCTGTTTTGCTATGTCTGGAAAACCTCTTTTTTATAAAAAGACCTCTTACCAAAAGTAACCATTTAACCGATATCATACTATAGCTGCCCACTACGAAGGCGGCACGCTCTTATTTTGCGATGGAGAAAATATAAAAAAGGAGTAGTAACGGTATGGGGAAATGGAGCAGTAAGAGAAACTCATCTACTGGGAGAGAAGGAACAGGTTCAGAAAGAATGCTGACGCTTGAAGAAAAGGACATGGGCGGGAGAAACAAAATTTTATTGGCCGCCATCATCATCACAACATTTTTTGCGGCTACCACGGTGGAACCGGATCATTTATTTAGCATAGCCAATTTTTGCTTTTTAATTAATATCATTGCTTTAGTTTCATACGTTTACTTACATATTCGCAAAAAATATATCCGCTATATATCATATATCAGCGTTTTCAGCATGGCTCTGAATATTGGGATCCAGTCCTTTGTTCAGCCTACGATGGCAAGCTTTTTCGCGGTCTACTATTTGATTGTGCTCGCCATCATTACGCTGCAGATCATCATCACCTCCATTACGCTGGTGTATTCACTGATCATTACGCTTTATCTGGCTTTCGGAAATACCGGGATTCCAATGACGCTGAAGGATAAGCAGCAGGCATTACTGATGGTGGTGCTTGTATCCATCATGGTTTTCCTCCTCTTGCTTGTCACGAATACACTGATGAAAAACATGAAAAAGGCACGCGAACAGAGTGAAAGGCTGCTGACCGAGCAGCAGGAGCTGAGGGAACGCCTGTTGAACAGCGTAACGCTTGTCACGGGCAACATTCAGGATATCACCCATGGCGTTGAGGATAATCTGGCCTCCTTTGAGCAGATGAACATCGCATTCCAGGAAATCTCCGGCGGCGCATCGGCACAGGTGGACTCGACGTATGCCATCAACGAGTCTGTAAAACAGATGAACACAATGGTGAAGCAGATGTCGAGCTCGACGGAAACTCTACTGGAACAAACAGATGATACGAGCCAGCTGTCGGAATCGGGCAAGGATAAGGTGGAGCTGCTGAATCAGGCCATTATGGACTTTAAGCTGCAGATTGATGCGATGTCTACAGATATCCAAAGCTTGACCGAGCGGGTAAACCGCACATCGCAATTCAGCCAGACCATACAGGAAATCGCCAATCAAACGAATTTGTTATCTCTGAATGCCAGTATTGAAGCCGCCAGAGCGGGCGAGCATGGACAAGGATTCGCTGTCGTGGCCAAGGAGATTCGCAAGCTGGCAGAAGTAGCTTCAAGCTCAGCAGAGCAGATCTCTTCTGAAATGAGCGGGTTCTCCGGCCTGATGAATGACACAATTAACCGTATGGGACAGGTTGCAGAAGGGATGCAGAAGAGCAGCACGTTAACTCAGGAAACCTCTGAGGCTTTTAATTCGATTAAAAAGTCTATTGCAGGGCTTCTGGAAATTTCGGACGGTTATCTTGCTCATATCCGTAAGATTGCATCGTTTTCCGGTTCCATTGATGATTCGACATCACATCTGGCATCGGTCAATGAGCAGACATCGGCTACGCTTCAGGAACTGTTGGCAACATTGCAGTCCTTGCTCAGCAATAATGAAAACAGTCTGCAAGGCATCAAAAATGCTCAAAGCAATTTGCAGGCCATTACCTAAACCATATTTGGGCAGAAAATATTTCGTATATCTGCAACATTTACCATTCCTCTGCGTCTAGTAGACAAATCAGGTGAAAGTGAAAAAGATAGGTTAGATCCTGCTGACTTTTGCACTTGCGCCTCTTTGGGAAAACTGTTCGATAACTAGAGGAGGGCATAAAAATGAACAAATGGATGAAGCCTGTGGGCTCCGTATTGATCGCGGGAGCTTTGTTAGTCGGAGGAGCGGGCGTAAGCGGAATGGGATTAACTTCCACGGCATATGCGGATCAGGATGTGCAGCGCAATATTGTTAACGTCGTCGGCAAAGGTGAGATTTCCGTGAAGCCGGATATCGCCTACCTGTCCATCGGAGTGGACACACAGGCAGATACAGCGCAAAGCGCGCAAAAGGCCAACGCCGAGAAAATTCAAAAGATTACAGATACCTTGAAAAACACATGGAAAATCGCTGACAAGGACATTCAAAGCGTATCCTTCTATGTGCAGCCGAATTACACTTACAATGATAAAGACGGCCAAAAGGTGAAGGGCTATACAGCTCATCACACGCTTCAGGTCTCCTATCGGGATCTATCCAAAATCGGTAAACTGCTTGACGATGCATCGAACGCAGGAGCGAACAACATCGACAACGTAAGCTTCTCGGTTGAAAATCGCGATCAATATGAAGAGCAGGTCATCCAAAAAGCCATGGCGAATGCGGACCTGAAAGCTGGAGCCATCGCTAAAGCGGCTAAACGCCAGCTTGGATTGGTGCTGGTAGTCAGTCAGGGAGACGTAAGCAACCCAGTGATTTATACGGCAGCTAAAATGGAAGCTATGTCCGCTGCGGACTCGAATAATTCCACGGCAGTGGCGCCTGGTGAAGTGAAAGTGTCGACACAGCTGAGCGTTCAGTATGAATTGAAGTAAGGATCGCAGCTCCATAAGAACCGCCCTTTCCTCTTGAGCATAAACGGCTCATCAGGTCGGGCGGTTTTCTTTTTTTGATACATATGCAGCTTTTTCCTGTCGAATCCTATAGAAAAGAGTTGTACCGAGGGAGAAAAAACGGTATAGTGAATATGCGAATTTTTGTACTTACAAGGGTTACTTCCAGGGAATGATATATGTGTATCTTCTTATAAATGAATAATTTCAAGCCTGGTAAGCCATACCCATGAATATGGCTTTTTTTCTTAAATGCACACCAAACGGCGGTCTGTCTTCTGTGAATTTTAAGTCGATAGACGCTTTTCTTAATGTAAGGGGAAGTTTTTTTCTGAAAATTTGGATTCTAGGAATCCTGAAGTACATGATAGGGGGTTGATGCATATGATTGACCTTGTCCAGATTGAGAAGCATTTCGAGGGACAAGTGGTCGTGCATCCGTTGTCACTGAACATCGAAGAGGGAGAATTCCTGACTCTGCTCGGTCCAAGCGGCTGTGGTAAGACGACTATACTTCGCATGATTGCCGGTTTTGAGACGCCAACTCACGGTGACGTCGTATTGGCAGGCCAGAAAGTGACGGATCTTCCGCCAAATCAGCGGGATTTGAACCTCGTGTTCCAGCACTACGCGCTGTTTCCGCATATGACGGTCGAGGAGAACATTGCTTTCGGACTGAAAATGAAAAAGATGCCAAAGCCAGAGCAAAAGAAGCGGATTGAAGAAGCGGTGGCTATGACGCAGCTTACGGCACTTACTTCGCGTTATCCGCATCAGCTTTCAGGCGGACAGCAGCAGCGTGTGGCTATTGCCCGCGCGATTGCGAATAAACCGAAGGTGCTTTTGCTGGATGAGCCGCTTGGCGCGCTGGATCTGCAGCTCCGCAAAAATCTGCAGTCCGAGCTCAAGCATCTGCAGCGTTCACTGGGAATTACCTTTGTATATGTGACGCATGACCAGGAGGAAGCCATGATGCTGTCCGACCGGATCGTCATTTTGAATAACGGAAAGGTTGAGCAGGTAGGTACGCCGAGAGAAATCTATGCAACGCCAAAAACCTTATTTGCTGCAACCTTTGTGGGTGAGAATAATATTTTCTCTTCTGCCCAAGGGCTTTTTGCCGTTCGTCCGGAGAAGCTTCGCCCGGTGCGTGAATTGGAGCAAGCCCGCGTGACGGGAGTTATCCAGGATGTCCTGTATCTTGGCAACGTGCATAAGCTGACGGTCCATCTCGATTCTGAGCCGATGACCGTTACGATTGCGCTCGACTTTACGGATGAAAGACCGTGGCAAATCGGTGAGAAGATCGGGGTGAACTGGAGTCCGAAGGACGAGGTGGTCATCGGGGCATGAGAAAATCGAAATTTTTGATGATACCCGTGCTGCTGTGGATGGCTCTTTTCCTTCTCATTCCAATGATCATTGTCGTGGTGATCTCTTTTATGAATCGCGACACACTGGGCAATGTTGTCTTTGGATTCAGCCTGACCGGCTACAAGACTTTTTTTGACTCGCTATATCTCGGCATCTACTGGGACACGCTTGTTCTGTCCGTGGTAACAACTGTGATTTGTCTGCTGGTCAGCTACCCGCTGGCTTATTATATTGCTAATGCCGCCCCGAAAATCCAGACTTGGGGCCTTGTACTGATTACGATTCCATTCTGGATCAACTTCCTGATCCGTACCTATGCGTGGGTGCTTCTGCTGCGGACGCAGGGCATCGTGAATTCGCTGCTGCTGCATTTTGGATGGATTCAGGATCCGGTGCAAATGCTGTATACCAAAGGAGCCGTACTGCTTGGCATGGTGTACAACTTCATTCCGTTTATGGTGCTGCCGATTTATGTGGCACTTGAGCAGATGGACAAGCGGCTGCTGGATGCGGCCAGCGACCTCGGCGCTACGCGCTGGAAGGCGTTCCGCCATATTACGCTGCCGCAGAGCAAATCCGGCATCATGACCGGCTGTGTGCTGGTATATGTGTCTACGACGGGGATGTTTGTGGTTACAGATATTCTGGGCGGTGCAAAATCCATGATGATCAGTAACATTATCCAGTCACAGTACCTGGGAGCGCGCAACTGGCCGTTCGGGTCTGCGCTATCCGTCATTTTCGTTATAACGTCACTGATCCTGATTTTGCTGTTTAACCGGGCGATGCAGTCCAAGGCTGATCGTGTAAAGGAGGGGAGCGCGTGAAGAAGAAAAATCATCCCCTCTTGGGAATACATTCTCTGCTGATGATGATCTTTATCTATGTGCCCATCCTGCTCATCATCGTATACTCGTTCAACAACACGAGACTGAGCGGGGACTGGAAGGGCTTTACGTTTGAATGGTATACCTCGCTGCTGAAGGACCGGCATGTCATGGAGGCACTCACCAACAGCTTGACGGTAGCGGTGATTTCCACGATTGCTGCCACGCTGCTGGGGACACTCGCCGCGCTCTCGCTCCGGAATTTAAGCAGGAGATGGAAGGGCGGCATGAACGGCCTGATGTACCTACCTGTCGTCATTCCGGATATTATTATGGGCTTGTCCCTGCTGGTGCTGTTTAACCAAATGCATATTCCGCTGGGTAAAGCGACCGTCATTATCGCCCATATCACATTCAGCATGTCTTATGTCTATGTGGTGGTGACCGCACGTCTGGCCGGTATGGGACGGCAGCTCGAAGAGGCTGCTTCAGATCTGGGTGCCACCGGCTGGAAGACGTTCAGGTACGTGACGCTGCCGCAGATTTCACCGGGGATCATCTCGGGGGCGCTGATTGCTTTTACGATGTCCCTGGATGATTTCATGGTCAGCTTCTTCGTGGCGGGCCCGAGCTCGACCACGCTGCCGATCTATATTTACGGACAGGTGAAGCGTGGAATCTCGCCGGAAATCAATGCACTATGTACGCTGCTGATCTTGGTGAGTGTGACGCTGATTCTGCTGGCGCAGTTCTTCCTGAACCGGGGCAAAGGGCAGAAGAAGCATAAGACACTCCCGATTTAAAGTATATACGGGCGGATGATTGTTCGGGTTATTAAGGTTTCGAAAGGTAAAATTGCATGATCCAATAAAATGGAGTAACGGAAAGAGAGGAGATATGTAACTGTGAAAAGAAAGAGTATCGCCGGCTTGCTGCTGGCAGGGGCTATTGCTGCATTGTCATTAACATCTTTGGGAGGGTGCTCCTCCAAGGAGACGCTTCATATTTATAGTTGGGCGGATAATTTCGACGAGGATGTACTGAAGGATTTTGAGAGCAAGTACAACGTTGATATCACGTACGATAACTATGCAAACAATGAGGACCTGCTGGCCAAGATCAAGGCAGGCGGAGGCGGTTATGATCTGATTCAGCCTTCCGATTATATGGTGGCTACGATGATCAAGAACCAGCTGCTGGAGCCGCTGGATATGAAAAACGTTCCGAATTTCGCCAACGTTCAGGAATCTTTGAAGGATCCGGTCTATGATCCAGGCAATAAATATTCGATCGTGTACATGTCCGGCGTGACCGGGATTGCTTATAACAAGAAGTATGTGAAGGACAAGATCGACAGCTGGGAAGACCTATGGAATCCTGCTTATAAAGGCAAGGTGCTGCTGCTGGATGACAACCGCGAGGTGATTGGCATGGCGCTGAAAAAGCAAGGCCATTCTAACAGCTCCACGAATGAAGGCGAAATCAAATCCGCTGTGGATGATCTGAAAAAGCTGCTGCCAAACGTGCTTGCTTTTGATACAGATACCATTAAGCAAAAAATGATTCAGGAAGAAGGCTGGATCGGAACGGTATGGTCCGGTGATGCTGCCTTTATTGTGAAGGACAATCCAGATATTGAATATGTGGTACCCAAAGAAGGTTCTACGATTTTCTCTGACAACTATGCGATTCCAAAAGGCGCCAAAAACAAGGAGCTGGCTGAAAAGTTCATCAACTACATGCTGGATCCGCAGGTGAGCGCGAAGAACTACGAAACTGTCGGTTACAGCGATCCGAACGCCAAGGCGATGCAATATCACAGTGAAGCATACCGTAACAACCATATGATTAATCTGACTGAAGATGAGATGAAGCGTACCGAATGGCTCGGTGACGTTGGCGCGACGCTTCAGGTATACGACCGTTACTGGACTGAACTCAAGAGCGGACGGGAGTAAATGACCGGAATGCTGTAACAACGTTTATAGAAGTGAGCAAAACCCCTTTCCTTCATGGAGAGGGGTTTTTTGTGTATTTAAATTGCTGCAGTTGAAAAATAATAGACAATAATATAAAATGTCTAATATATAATAAATATTGTTAGGGGTTGTTTGCTAATGGATACTGTTTCCGAAGATCTGCTGCATGCCGATATTCATGATCTTAAACGCGGTTATGTGGAGGATTCCGGTGTGGATACGTATACATGCCTGATTTGCGGGTACCAAACAGAAAAAGGAATTGTCTACCCGGAGAACGGGATTTTATATGAAGCCGAAAAGTCAATGCGTCGCCATATACAGGATGAGCATGATTCCATGCTTGATTACCTGCTGAGCCTCGACAAGAAGCTGACTGGATTGACGGATCTGCAGCGTACGCTTATCGGATTTTTCAACCAGGGATTAAGTGATCAAGACATTATTGCTGAGATTGACGGAGGGAGCACGTCCACCATCCGTAATCACCGCTTTATGCTGCGGGAGAAGATGAAGCAGGCGAAGCTGTTCCTGGCTGTTATGGAACTGATGGAGGAAGGCGGGAAAAGCCCCGGCCGCCAGCCATCGGCTGCATCGTCTAAATCTGCGCAATCCAAGCTGCCAGGCAAGCTGGGCGAGCGTCTTTCGATCACTAATGAAGAGAATGGGCAGATTTTAAGCAAATATTTTGCGGAAGGGCTGTATGGACCACTTACATCTTTTCCTAAACAGGAAAAGCGCAGAGTTGCTGTTCTGCGACATATGGCCGGAGATTTCGAGCAGGGGCGCACATATTCCGAAAAAGAGGTCAACCAAGTCATTGAAGCACGCTACGCAGACTATGTGACGATGAGAAGGTTTTTGATCGAATACGGCTTTATGGACCGTTTGCCGGACGGCAGCGAGTATTGGGTTAAGCAGCCCGAAGAGAAAGGAAAGGTGAAGAAAGACATGAAAAATCAGAGAAGAAAAGAATTGGTAGATGAATATATGAGCACGCCGCGACCTATGGGGGTTATCCAAATCCGCAACCTGGAAAATGGAAAGATATATGTGACAAGCAGCACGAATTTGCCGGGGGCAATTAACGGCCAGAAAGCGAGACTTCATTCCGACTACCATGTCAGCCAAGCGTTGCAAAAAGACTGGAAGGAGCTTGGGGAAAAAGCTTTTGCTTTTGAAATTCTTGAGGAGCTGCAGCCTGACCCACAGGCAGCCAATGATCTGAAGCAGCAAAAGATTTATACGGATAAAGTGGCCAAGATGGAGAAGGAATGGCTTGAGAAGCTCCAACCTTATGATGATAAGGGCTATAACAAACGTCCACGGGCAAATAAATTGTAAAAGGACTAAAAAAGGCTCCCTCATCTGTCATTTTCTTGTTACTTATCTCTCTTTCGCATCGCTTAGGATATACATACCTGCAAGTTTGGGTAATAATCCCTAGCGCATATTTATTGGATTGGAATGGGAGAGAACCGGGAAAATGAATAAATGGATGAAATGGAGTTCCATCATGATGTCAGCAAGTCTGCTGATTGGCGAAGCAAACGCTGTTCAGGCCGCAAAAGCTCCGGCTTCTGTAAAAGCGCCTGCTCTCACAAAGGCTGTACAGATGGTGCAGGTACAGCTCATATTTAATGATAATAAGCTGCAGCAGAAGGGATTGTTGGTAAACGGGCGGACCATGGTTCCGATTACGGTACTTAGGGATGTCATGAGTCTTCCCATTTCCTACGATAACAGCACGTATACGTATAATGTAGGTTCAGGAACCAGCCAGCTGAATTTGGATACATCCGAATACGGCGTTCTGACGAGTGTGAATCATTTTTATATGGGAAGCATCAGTACCGATTACAACGCCGTGAATATTGAAGGAAGGCTTTATGTACCTTTCAAGCTATTGAATGATGTGCTTAATTACAAGGGAGAGTATGATGAGGTAACTCATACGCTGAAACTGGAGAAAAGGGATACCAACGCCATCCAAGTGATGACGGGAACTTTGTCGCAGAAGACCAAAGATCTCGAGACGATGATTCAATATCCTCAGATTACCGGCCTGGCTGATATACAGGTACTGCAGCAGATCAATGAAGAATTCAAGAGAAAAGCGGATGCTTTTGCAGCGGAGGGATTAGAAAGATCTTCACACCGCGATCCTGAACTTGTTCCTTTTCCCTATACCTATAATACGAATTATATGGTGATGTACAATCAAAATGGCATTCTCAGCGTGCTGACTGATCAATCTACGTATACCGGAGGCGAGGATCCTGTTCAGCGAGAAGCAATGACCTTCTCCCTTAAGGATGGTCGCCCCTTAAGCTTGAGTGATCTGCTTCCCCAAGGCAGCGGTGCGGAGGAGAAGCTGTATCAGATTCTGGCGGAGCGCATGAAGAAGGATGGCAACACTATGAGTCTTGAAAATAACCGGAGTTCTCTCCAATTCTACGTATCCGGTGCCGGTCTGAACTTTTACTTCGGAAATACCGGTCCTGAATCCTTTACTAAAGGAATTCGGACGTATACGGTAGGTTTCCGCGAGCTGCTATCAGCAGATGCGGATCCTTTTGCAGCGTTCAAGTAAATCGTTTAGTACCGGACTTATCCAGGCATATGGAAAAATGATGAACAGAATTATACTTTTTTTCGCTTGTATACGACAATACTGTAACCGCGTTTGTCATCAAATGAGGCGAGTCCCTTTGTATAATAAGGGAGTGGATAAATTCTGTAATCATTCATATGACTAGCATATGTAGCAATCTTTGGAGAGAGGGGACTAAAAGCAATGAATAAAACAATGAAATGGAGCGCGGCTGTACTTGCTGCCGGCGTGCTTTTTGGTGGAGCGAATATGACAGGGGGGGCAATGGTACATGCAGCGGCCGTTAAACCGGTAGTAAAGCAGGGCGTGCAGCCGTCCGTTGTCCTCAAATATAACGGTACAACTTTAAAAGAGCAGGGGAAAATCGTGAACGGCATTACAATGATTCCGGTGACGGTTCTGCGTGATTCGCTGGGTCTGCCGCTGAATTATAACCCGGGTACGAAAACCTATAGCGTTGGAAGCGGAACAACCAAGCTGAATCTTGAATTGTCCGAGTATGGCGTAGCCTCGAATCTGAACAGCTATTATATTTATAGCTATGGCGATAACGACATCGATATCTATGAATCCAAAAATATCGGCGGTCATCTGTACGTACCATTTAAGGTACTGAACGATTTTATGGGCTTTAAGGGCGTATGGAATCCTTCCCTAAAGTCGCTTGACATCAGCAAGCAGGAGATGAACAACATCAGTGTTTCCAGTGAGACGCTGACCAAGAGCAATAAAAATGCCAGCATCGTGATTCATTATCCGAAAGTGAGTGGACTCCCTGAGGATGTGCAATCCAAGATCAACAAAGCCTTTAAGGATGATGCCGAAGCCTTCGCTGCAGATAGCGAAGAGCAGGCGAGCCACAGGGATGGTAAGATCGAGCATATGTACGACTTTGTCCAGAGCTTCGTTGTTACCTACAACCGCGAAGGCATCCTCAGCGTGGTTACCGATAAGTATGGATATTCGGGAGGGGCTCATGGCGGCACATACCGCGACGGCAAGACTTTCTCTCTGAAGGACGGCAAGCAGCTGGAGCTGGGCGATGTGCTTAAGGCCGCACCGGATTACAAGCAGAAGCTCGACAAGCTGCTGAAGCAGAAAACGATAAAGGTTACCTTTGACGGCAAGGGAGCAGGCCTCTCGGATCAGCCGAGCTTCTATGTCAAAGAGGGCGGACTTGCTATCTACTATCAACAGTACGAGATTGCGCCTTATGCGGCAGGTCTTCCGACGTATACGTTCAGTTTCGGCGAACTGCTTCCGAAGGGTACCGACCCATTCGCGGATTACAAATAAGTATTGTTCATTATGAAAATAAAGAAGGTGTCGCAGGTTTTAAGCCTGAGGCACCTTCTTTTGTTGCATTCAGAAAATACCATAGAATGTAAGGATGGAACATGATAAAAAGAGAGCCGCCTCCTTAGGTTCAGGAAGCAGCTCTCTTTTAATGCCTAAAAGCTTAGACGCCTTGCACCGGAGGATGCTCCAGTACTTTATCGATCAGGCCGTATTCAGCGGCATCTTTTGCACTCATGAAGTAGTCGCGGTCCGTATCCTTCTCGATCCGTTCCAGCGGCTGACCCGTACGATCAGCGAGGATGCGGTTCAATGTATCACGCATTTTCAGGATGCGGCGGGCGCGGATCTCGATATCCGTTGCCTGACCCTGAGCGCCGCCGAGCGGCTGGTGAATCATGATTTCACTGTTTGGCAGACCGAAACGTTTGCCTTTGGCACCCGCATTCAAGAGGAATGCGCCCATGGAAGCAGCGAGGCCTACGCAGATGGTAGATACATCCGGCTTAATGTACTGCATTGTATCAAAAATCGCCATACCGGCTGTGATGGAGCCGCCCGGGCTGTTGATGTAAAGGTGAATATCCTTTTCAGGGTCTTCGGCAGCCAGGAACAGAAGCTGGGCAATAATCGAATTGGCAACCACGTCGTTGACATCGGAACCCAGGAAAATAATGCGGTCTTTCAAGAGTCTGGAATAAATGTCGTACGCGCGTTCGCCGCGGTTGCTTTGTTCAACGACCATAGGTACATAACTCACGTGGAAAACCTCCCTATTCACATAGATCAAGTATAATCATTCTATACATACTGTTACCGTATTAACCACATGATAAACAATTTCAAACAAAAAGTCAAAGATAGTCAAACTCAGGGTAAAAAAAATAGCCGATGATTGGCTTTTGTCCTGTTGGTTAAACATATGGTAGAAGTTTGGTAAAAATAATGGCGCGCCCGCGAGGAATTGAACCTCGATCTCAGGCTCCGGAGGCCTACGTCATATCCATTGGACCACGGGCGCGTAATGTAATTTCTGTAGAATGAGTGTCGGTAAATCATGTCACCACACGTCCTATACAGCAAAAATTATTATATGATATATGGCTGAAGATTGCAAGAGATCTTTTGGTGAATAGGGACAAGTACGTGTTATTGGCGGTGATGCAGGCCTTTTGCCCGTACACCTGTATAAGAGGAAAGAAGAATGTGAAGGATAGACGTTAGACTACTTGCAACTGACCTGAAAATTGAGTAGAATGTAAGTGGGACTTAAAACGTTAACCCGGGACATTTTAAGGCCAAGGAGTCAGAGTGAAGGAAGTTGAAGTTGCAGGAGTGGAAAGCAATGCGGAAAATAATAGAGATACAAAAGCAGCTTCTGCCTGATCTCATGGACATCCTCAAGACAAGGTACACCATTCTTCATCAGATCATGCTTTCGGAGCTGATAGGCCGGCGTACGCTGGCAGCATCGCTTCATATGACGGAGCGGGTTTTGCGGGCAGAGACAGATTTGTTGAAAGCCCAAGGACTCATTGAAATTGAAAGCTCCGGCATGAAAGTCAGCGAAGCGGGACGAAGCCTGCTGGAACAGATGGGACCGATGGCCAAGGAGCTGTTCGGACTGAACGAGCTCGGTGAGAAAATCCGTCATGCCTACGGCCTGCAGAAGGTTGTGGTCGTGCCGGGGGACTGTGAAAACTCACCGCTGACCAAACGCGATCTCGGACGTGCAGGAGCCAAGGCTCTGCTAGGAGTTATGAATCAAGAAGACACCGTGGCAGTCACCGGTGGTTCCACGCTGGCAGCTGTTGCGGAGGAGCTCAATCCTCAAGTGTCTGTCCCTATGAAGAACAGCTGGTTTGTACCGGCGAGAGGCGGCCTTGGAGAGAGTATGGAATTCCAGGCGAACACCATTGCCTCTACCATGGCGAAGCGTGTAGGCGCACAGTACCGGCTGCTTCATGTACCGGATCTGCTGAGCGATGACGCGTATCAATCGCTTGTACAGGACAGGAATATCCAGGAAATTGTACAGGTGATCCGGCAGTGCCGTATTATTATGCACGGCATTGGGGACGCAATGGAAATGACCCGGCGCAGAAGGCTGGATTTATCTACGGTGCAGGATATTCAGAAGGAAGGCGCGGTGGCCGAATCTTTTGGCTACTACTTTAACGAACAGGGTGAAGTTGTTCATCGGATGCTCACGCTTGGCCTCCGGCTCGAGGATATTATGAGAACGGAGATCGTGATTGGGATCGCTGGCGGGAGAGACAAGGCGGATGCCATTCACTCCGTGCTGAAGTTCGGACACGAGAACATACTCGTTACGGATGAGGCAGCAGCAATCGAAATTTGCAGACGAATTGATGAACAATTACCTGAAAGTCATTAAAACAACAGAGTTATCAATACAGGTGTAATGCCTGTTTTGAATAAATACTGGATTTTGCGACCGTATTAACGGCTTTTGCAGAATCCTCAAAAAAAAGAAATTCTAGGAGGACTATTCAATGAGTGTAAAAGTAGGCATTAACGGTTTCGGACGTATCGGACGACTCGCTTTCCGCCGCATTCAAAATGTGGAAGGCATCGAAGTTGTGGCAATCAACGACTTGACTGATGCTAAAATGTTGGCTCATTTGCTTAAATATGATACAACGCAAGGCAAATTCGGTGGCGATGTTGAAGTTCATGACGGCTTCTTCAAAGTAAACGGCAAAGAAGTTAAGGTTCTTGCGAACCGTAACCCTGAAGAGCTTCCTTGGGGAGATCTCGGCGTTGATATCGTTCTGGAATGTACCGGATTCTTCACTACTAAAGAAGCAGCTGAAAAGCACCTGAAAGGCGGAGCTAAGAAAGTTGTAATCTCTGCTCCAGCTACAGGCGACATGAAAACGATCGTTTACAACGTTAACCATGAAACTCTGGACGGAACTGAAACAGTAATCTCCGGCGCTTCTTGCACAACGAACTGCCTCGCACCAATGGCTAAAACATTGAACGACAAGTTCGGTATCATTGAAGGCCTGATGACTACAATCCATGCTTACACTGGCGACCAAAACACTTTGGATGCTCCACATCCAAAAGGCGACTTCCGCCGCGCTCGTGCAGCTGCTGAAAACATCATTCCTAACACAACAGGTGCTGCTAAAGCCATCGGTCTGGTTATCCCTGATCTTCAAGGCAAACTTGACGGTGCAGCTCAGCGTGTTCCGGTTCCAACTGGTTCCCTGACTGAACTCGTAACTGTTCTGGACAAAAAAGTAACAGCTGACGAAGTTAACGCAGCTATGAAAGCAGCTTCCGATCCAGAAACTTACGGCTACACTGAAGACGAAATCGTATCTTCCGATATCAAAGGTATCACTTTCGGTTCCCTCTTCGACGCTACACAAACAAAAGTGCTGACTGTTGGCGACAAACAACTCGTTAAAACAGTAGCTTGGTATGACAACGAAATGTCTTACACAGCTCAATTGGTTCGCACATTGGAATACTTCGCTAAACTGGCTAAGTAATAACGACGCCGTTTAACGAACATATGGAGCGGAAACAGAACTTTTTGTTTCCGCTCTTTATAAATACATGGTTTTTTTGTTGCATAGAGAAATGATTTGGATAGAGAAACTGGAGAGTTTGGATAGATAGAATCTAAGAGGATTGTAAAAATCCCGATACTTATTATAGATTGAACTAAAGGCTTTGCGGGCAGATAGGTGTTCGGGGCATGACTTCTCTTTAGTTCATTCTATAACTGTTACCCCTGATTCCTGATACAAACAAATAATGGGTACGGAGGAACGAACAATGAATAAAAAGTCTGTACGTGATGTGGAAGTAAACGGAAAACGCGTTTTTGTACGCGTGGATTTCAATGTGCCTTTGGAAGACGGCAAAATTACTGACGATACACGGATCCGCGAAACACTGCCAACGATCAAGTATTTGATCGAAAACGGTGCTAAAGTCATTTTGGCGAGCCATATGGGCCGTCCAAAAGGGCAATTTGTGGACTCCATGCGCTTGACACCTGCTGCAGAGCGTCTGTCCGAGCTGCTCGGCAAACCGGTCGCAAAAGCGGACGAAGCTGTGGGCGAGGCCGTAAAAGCCGAGATTGCGAAAATGCAAAACGGCGACGTGCTTTTGCTTGAAAACGTGCGTTTCTATCCTGGTGAAGAAAAGAATGATCCAGAGCTTGCCAAGCAATTTGCAGAGCTTGCCGATCTGTTCGTTAACGACGCATTTGGCGCCGCTCACCGCGCACATGCTTCGACAGAAGGCATCGCTCATTTCCTGCCGGCTGTATCCGGTCTTTTGATGGAGAAGGAATTGTCTGTACTGGGCAAAGCGCTCTTGAATCCGGAACGTCCTTTCACAGCCATTATCGGCGGATCGAAAGTTAAAGATAAAATCGATGTTATCGACAACCTGCTGAACATTGCAGATAACGTTCTGATCGGCGGCGGACTGTCCTATACCTTCATGAAGGCTCAAGGATATGAAATTGGCTTGTCTTTGTGCGATAATGATAAACTGGATGTAGCGCTCGGATTTATCCAAAAAGCGAAGGACCTCGGCAAGAATTTCTTGCTTCCGGTGGATATCGTTATTGCGGACGACTTCAAAGCGGATGCCAACGTTGAGATTGTAGAAGTAGGCAACATCCCTGAGAAATGGGAAGGCGTGGACATCGGACCGAAAACCCGCGCTAAATATGCCGAAGTGATCAAAAACTCCAAGCTGGTCGTATGGAACGGACCGATGGGCGTATTCGAAATCGACCCATTCTCCAACGGCACGCGTGAAGTGGCTGAAGCTTGTGCGACAACAGAAGGCTACACCATCATCGGCGGTGGTGACTCTGCGGCAGCAACGGAAAAATTCCATTTGGCTGACAAAATGAATCACATCTCCACAGGCGGTGGCGCTTCGCTGGAGTTCATGGAAGGCAAGGCGCTTCCTGGTGTCGTAGCCCTGAACGATAAATAATCCGGGTGGTACAGCTTGTAAGGACTTAAGAAGGAGTTGAAACATGTGAGAACACCAATCATTGCAGGCAACTGGAAAATGTTTAAGACAGTGAAGGAAGCCAAAGCATTCATCGAAGAAGTAAAAGGCAAAGCGGAAGTCGACGGCGTGGAAAGCGTGATTTGTGCGCCATTCACCAATCTTCCAGCTTTGGTCGAAGCAGTTAAGGGAACTTCCCTTAAAATCGGTGCCCAAAACCTGCATTTCGAAGACAACGGCGCGTTTACCGGTGAAATCAGCGGCGAAATGCTGAAGGATCTGGGCGTGGACTATGTTATCATCGGACACTCCGAACGCCGTGCTTATTTTGCGGAAACGGACGAGACCGTCAACAAGAAAATGCATGCAGCATTCCGTCATGGACTGACTCCAATCGTATGTGTGGGTGAAAAGCTCGAAGAGCGTGAAGCCGGCCAAACGAAGGATGTTTGCAGAGTGCAAACGGAAGCAGCTTTTAAGGGCCTGTCCGCAGATCAGGCAGCTGAAACAGTCATTGCTTACGAACCGATCTGGGCCATTGGAACGGGTAAATCTTCAACGGCACAGGACGCGAATGAAGTTATTTCTTACATCCGCGAACTGGTGAAAGGATTGTATGGAGAAGGAGTAGCAAACAAGGTACGCATTCAATACGGCGGCAGCGTGAAGCCTGAGAATGTAGCTGAGTACATGGGCCAAAGCGACATCGATGGCGCTCTTGTCGGCGGTGCCAGCTTGCAGCCTGCCTCTTACATCCACCTTGTCCAGGGGGCGAAGTAAGATGACCGCACCTAGACCGGTAGCACTGATTATTATGGACGGATTCGGACTTCGCGGCACAGAGGAAGGCAACGCCGTTGCTCAAGCCAAGAAGCCCAATTATGACCGTTTGAGAGCAAAATATCCGCATACCACGCTGACGGCTTGCGGTGAAGCCGTAGGCTTGCCTGCGGGCCAAATGGGCAACTCTGAAGTGGGCCATTTGAACATTGGAGCAGGACGCGTTGTGTATCAGGATTTGACCCGGATTTCGAAATCGATCCGCGAGGGTGAGTTCTTCGGAAACCCGACGTTGGTTGAGGCAGTACGTGCTGCCAAAAACAACGGCAAGAAGCTGCATCTGTACGGCCTTCTCTCGGATGGCGGCGTACACAGCCACATTGAGCATTTGTTCGCTATGCTCGATCTCGCCAAGAAAGAAGAACTGGATGAAGTATATATCCACGCCTTCCTTGACGGGCGCGATGTGGCTCCGGATTCCGGCAAGAAGTTCGTTGAAGAGCTTCAGGCCAAAATCAAAGAAGTAGGCATCGGCAAGATTGCGGCCGTACAAGGCCGCTATTATGCAATGGACCGTGACAAGCGCTGGGAGCGTGTAGAGAAGTCTTACCGTGCAATCGTGTACGGAGATGGACCTAAATACACCGATCCTCTGGAAGCTGTTACGGAATCCTACAACAAATCGGTATTCGATGAGTTTGTAGAGCCTACGGTCATTGTGGATGAGAACGGCCAGCCGGTATCTCTTGTGGAAAGCGGCGACTCTGTCGTGTTCCTCAATTTCCGTCCGGACCGTGCCATTCAGCTGTCCCAGGTATTCACGAACAAGGACTTCCGCGGCTTTGACCGAGGACCGAAATTCCCTGAGAACCTTCATTTTGTATGTCTGACGCTGTTCAGCGAGACGGTGGAAGGGTTTGTAGCTTACGAGCCGAAAAACCTGGACAATACGCTTGGTGAAGTGCTTGTGCAGAACAACAAAAAACAGCTTCGTATTGCGGAGACGGAAAAGTACCCGCATGTTACCTTCTTCTTCAGCGGTGGACGCGATGTTGAGCTTCCGGGCGAAACACGCATCCTGATTAATTCGCCGAAGGTTGCAACCTATGATCTGCAGCCTGAGATGAGCGCTTACGAAGTGGCAGATGCCTGCGTGAAGGAAATTGAGGCTGAAAAGCATGATGCGATCATCCTGAACTTTGCGAACCCTGATATGGTTGGACACTCCGGCATGCTGGAGCCGACAATCAAGGCCGTTGAAGTGACAGATGAATGCATGGGTAAAGTTGTGGATGCCGTCATTGCCAAAGGCGGGGTAGCGATTATTATCGCGGACCACGGTAACGCCGATATGGTATTTGATGAAAATGGACGTCCGTTTACAGCACATACAACCAACCCGGTACCGTTTATTTTGACAGCTGATAACGTGACACTGCGTGAGGAAGGTATCCTGGCCGACGTGGCTCCTACCATTCTTGATCTGATGCAGCTGCCGAAGCCGGCCGAAATGACCGGAGAATCGATGATTGCAAGCCGTAAATAAGCGGTATAATGATATAGATGAGATTTAACCTGGACTAAATATGAACGACAAAGGAGAACAAGTACTATGACTATTATTTCTGACGTGTACGCACGCGAAGTCCTCGACTCCCGCGGCAACCCGACTGTTGAAGTTGAAGTTTATCTGGAATCCGGCGCTATGGGCCGTGCAATCGTTCCATCCGGCGCATCTACAGGCGCTCACGAGGCTGTTGAGCTTCGCGATGGCGACAATTCCCGTTACCTCGGTAAAGGCGTTCTGACTGCTGTTAATAACGTAAATGAAATTATCGCTCCTGAAGTTATCGGTATGGACGCTCTTGACCAGCTCGGCATCGACAAAATGATGATCAAACTGGACGGAACTCCAAACAAAGGTAAACTGGGCGCGAACGCTATTCTGGCTGTTTCTATGGCTACTGCACGCGCAGCAGCTGACGCTTTGGACCTGCCGCTGTATGTATACCTCGGCGGATTCAACGCTAAACAACTGCCTGTACCTATGATGAACATCGTTAACGGCGGCGCTCATGCCGACAATAACGTAGACGTGCAAGAATTCATGGTTCTGCCAGTAGGCGCTCCTACTTTCAAAGAAGCCCTTCGCACAGGCGCTGAGATCTTCCACAGCTTGAAATCCGTACTTAAGGGTAAAGGCCTCAATACTGCAGTAGGCGACGAAGGCGGCTTTGCTCCTAACTTCACTTCCAACGAAGACGCATTGTCTTCCATTATGGAAGCTATTGAAAAAGCTGGTTACAAACCAGGCGTTGACGTATTCCTCGGCATGGACGTAGCTTCGACCGAGTTCTACAAAGACGGCAAATACCATCTCGAAGGCGAAGGCAAATCCTTCACTTCCGAAGAATTCGTTGATCTGCTCGCTTCTTGGGTCGACAAATATCCGATCATCACGATCGAAGACGGATGCTCCGAAGATGACTGGGAAGGTTGGAAGCTTCTTACCCAGAAGCTTGGCAGCAAAATCCAACTCGTTGGTGACGACTTGTTCGTTACAAACACAGAGCGCCTAGGCAAAGGTATCGATGAAGGTATCGGTAACTCGATCCTGATCAAAGTGAACCAAATCGGTACACTGACTGAAACCTTTGATGCTATCGAAATGGCGAAACGCGCTGGCTACACAGCTGTTATCTCCCACCGTTCCGGTGAGTCCGAGGACAGCACCATCGCTGACATCGCTGTTGCAACCAATGCAGGCCAAATCAAAACGGGTGCACCTTCCCGTACCGACCGTATTGCGAAGTACAACCAATTGCTCCGCATTGAGGACGAACTGGCTGATCTGGCTCAATACAACGGCCTGAAATCCTTCTACAACCTGAAAAGATAATTGCAGCCCTAATGCAGTAATAAAAGCTGTTCCGGCTTCATACCGGAACAGCTTTTTTGTTCTTTTTTCTGCCAAAGGGAGGGGGAAGTCCTTGTTTTAGGAAATGGGCTATGATACAATAAAAATGCTGTTTATGGACGATGAATTTGCATTTATTAGAGGGTTTTGAAAAAATCCCATATAAGTTGATGTTTAGCTATTAGGAGGTGGAACGAATGGATATCTTATTGAAGGTGCTGCTTGTGGTTTTCTCTGTTGCTTTGATCGCAATTGTTCTTTTGCAGAAAGGGAAAAGCGCAGGTCTGGCCGGTGCCATCTCCGGTGGCGCAGAACATCTTTTCGGAAAAACGAAAGCACGCGGCATGGATTTGGTCTTGCAGCGCGTCACGGTGGTTGTCGCAGCCTGCTTCTTTATTCTGGCCATTCTTACGGCTGTCTTTGCGAAATAATATAGCTGATTTGAGAAAACCTTCGCTCTTGCAATGAAGATGAGCGGGGGTTTTTTTGATATATTGGAAACGGTATACAACCGCCTCTTTCAGCAGTAATTAGGGTGCTGGCAGGGATGTAAACGATTAAATTCGTGTATACTAGGGTATGTGTATACTAAAGCGGCAAAAAACATTATGAATTAATACATAGATACTTGCGGAAGGATTACTCCTACCTGCGAGTCAACCGAGGAGATAATCATGATAACGGAACAATCAATAATGGATTTGATGCAGGAACCGGATTATAAACCAATGACCTATCAGGAGTTGGAGAAGCATTTTGCAATCGCCGATGCGGTGGAATTCAAGGAATTCCTGAAGCTGCTGAATGCGCTTGAGCAGCAAGGAAAGATCATGATGACGCGCTCGGACCGTTATGGTCTCCCAGAACGTCTGGATTTGCAGCGCGGACGGCTGCAGGTGCATGCCAAGGGCTTTGCATTCCTGATCCCCGAGGATAAGGAGCATCCGGATGTGTATATCGGAGCTCATGACCTCATGGGCGCCATGAACGGCGATACGGTGCTTGCCCGCGTTACAACCCGGGGACCTGCAGGCGGCAAGCTTGAAGGTGAAGTCGTGAAGATCGTTACACGCGCTGTCAGTCAGGTTGTAGGCGTATTTCAAGGGCATGAAGCATACGGTTTTGTACTGCCGGATGATAAGCGGATTGTACGCGACATTTTCATCCCGAAGGAGTCGATCGCAGGTGCGGTAGACGGGGATAAGGTCGTTGCGAAAATCATCAGCTATCCGGAAGGACGTACGGCAGCGGAAGGCGAAATTGTCGAGGTTCTCGGACACAAGGATGATCCAGGCGTGGATATTCTGTCCATTATCCGCAAGCATCAACTCCCAGAGGGCTTCCCTGAGGAAGTCATGGAAGAAGCGGAGAATGCACCGGATTCGATCACCGAAGAGGAGATTGCAAAGCAGGGCCGCCGGGACCTGCGCGGCAAAAAAATCGTCACTATTGATGGCGAGGATGCCAAGGATTTGGATGATGCCGTTAACGTGGAGCGTCTGGAGAATGGTCATTTCCGTCTAGGCGTTCATATTGCTGATGTCGGCTACTATGTGCGCGAGAACTCCGAGCTCGACAAGGAAGCATATAATCGGGGCTGCAGCGTATATCTTGTAGACCGGGTAATTCCGATGCTGCCGCATCGTCTTTCCAACGGAATCTGCAGCTTGAATCCGCAGGTCGATCGTTTGACTCTATCCTGTGAGATGGAATTCGACGAGCATATGAAGGTTGTAAAACATGACGTGTTTACAAGCGTCATCAAGACGAAAGAACGGATGACCTATAATAATGTGCGTAAAATCCTCGAGGATGAAGAACCCGAGCTGATGGAGCGCTACAAGGATCTCGTCGATGATTTCCGGTTGATGAAAGAAATCGCATTAAAACTGCGTTCGAAGCGTATGAACAGAGGCGCGGTTGACTTTGATTTTGTGGAATCCAAGGTTATCGTGGATGAAAACGGTAAGCCGGTTGATATCGTGAAACGCGAGCGCTCGATTGCCGAGCAGATTATCGAGGAGTTCATGCTGGCGGCCAACGAGACCGTAGCCGAACATTTTCACTGGCTGAAGGTGCCGTTCATCTACCGGATTCACGAAAATCCGGATCCCGAGAAGCTGCAGAATTTCATGGCCTTTGCCGAGAATTTCGGCTACCACGTTAAGGGACGGGGCAATGCGATACACCCGCGTGCGCTGCAGAATTTATTGGAGCAAATCAAGGATACCAAGGAACAAACAGTCATCAGCACGATGATGCTGCGTTCGATGAAGCAGGCGAAGTATGATGCGGACATGTCGGGTCACTTTGGTCTGGCAGCTGAGTTCTACTCACATTTCACATCGCCGATCCGCCGTTATCCCGATTTGGTGATACACCGTGTTATTCGCGAGGTCATTGAGAGCAATAACATATTGTCAGAGAAGCGGCAGGAGTATCTGGCATCACGGATGCCGGAGATTGCTCAGCACTCCTCCGAACGTGAGCGCGTAGCTGTTGAAGCGGAGCGCGATACCGACCAGCTGAAGAAAGCGGAGTATATGCTGGACAAGGTCGGCGAGGAATTCGACGGCATGATCAGCAGTGTGACCGGCTTCGGTATGTTCATCGAGCTGCCGAACACGGTTGAGGGTCTGATTCGTCTGGCCGCATTGACTGATGATTATTATAATTTCGATGAAGCATCCATGTCGCTGATTGGCGAGCGGACCTCGAAGATCTATCGCATCGGTGATGAGATTAAAATCCGCGTGGCGCGGGTTAACATGGACGATCACACCATCGACTTTGAGCTGCTGGATATGAAGCCGCGCCGTGAGCGCAATCGCGGCGGCGGGTTTGGCGGTCGGGGCGGTGAACGCAGCGGCGATAAAGGCGGATTTGCACGCGGCGGAGGCCGCGGCAAGAAGGCTGGCTCAGGCGACGGCAAATCCGGACGGCCGGGTAAACGTGAACGCACAGCGACTGGCTCTCCAGCTGGTAGTGCTGCAGGCAGCGCCGGATCGGTGGCGTCCGGCTCGGACAAGCGCGGCAAGCGTGGCGGCGGACGCGGTCCGGCCCCTTCGGACGCAAGCGTGGAAGCGAAACGTCCGATGGCCTTTGGTTTCGGCTCGGGCAAGGGTGGCTACAGCTCGCCTGCACTAGGCGAGAACACCAGCGGCGGACGCCGGAAGAAGACGTCGGGCAGCGGTGTGTTTGTAGGAGAAGGTGCGTCTTCAGGTGAAGGTGGACAGAAACGGCGCAGCGGCGAGCAGGAAGCAGGCAGAGCACCAGGCAATGGTGAAGGCGGCTTCCGCAAGCGCAAGAAGAAAAAAGGTGAAGGTAAAAACAGCACAGCGGCTTTTGTTCGGAAGAAGAAAAAATAATCGTCCGGCTGATGCAGCGAATCATATTTTTGAGTGAAAATGGCTGAGTTTTGGGATTAGGTGGGGCCTTGCTCCACCTTGATTTTGCGGAGGTCAGTTGATACAATGGACTTCTGGTAAGATGCGTCATGAATGATGCAGAAGGACCGGAGGTCTGGCTATTTTGTAATGGGTGAGGAGTGAAGAACATGGGTGGTAAGAAGAGTGACGGGAAGGTACTGGCCCAGAACAAGAAAGCTTCCCATGATTATTTCATCGAGGATACGTACGAAGCAGGCATGGTGCTGACCGGGACGGAGATCAAGTCGATCCGTAATGGTAAGGCGAACATCGGCGACGCTTTCGCCACGATCCGTAATGGGGAAATTCATATTCACAACATGCACATCAGCCCGTTCGAGCAGGGCAACCGGAGCAATCCGACAGATCCGACGCGCACACGTAAGCTGTTGATGCATAAAGAGCAGATTCATAAGCTGCTGGGTCAATCCAAGCAGGACGGTTTCTCTATTGTTCCGCTGAAGATTTACATCCGCAACGGCTATGCCAAGCTCCTGCTGGGCCTGGGCCGCGGTAAGAAGCAGTATGACAAGCGTGAAACGGCTGCCAAGCGTGATGCACAGCGTGACATCCAGCGCGCACTGCGTGAGAAACAGAAAATCGCGCGTTAAAGCACGGTTAAGCGAAAGATCAACCAAGTTTCACCTGTATTTCCTGCAACCTCTGTGTCATTTTGGCCGGATGGTGTGATATAATAAGTATTGTAAGAGGCGCGGTTAACACAACGTCCTTTACATGACTGATGAATTTGCTTCTGATCATCCTTTCTTATGGAGGGAAAGGATGCGGAATAGATTGCTTCTTATGCTGCAGAGCAGCTCATCTAATCCGAAGAAGCCCTTTATAATAAGGGGGCGTTCTTGGATTCGACGGGGATAGTTCGAGCATAGGTTGCGGGTAGTGGGGACGCGTCCACTTCATCAACGCTAAAGCCTATTAAACGGCAAACAACAAAACAACTACGCTTTAGCAGCTTAATAACCTGTTAGCGTGCTCCTACCTAGCATCGCCCATGTGACTAGGCTAGGGGCTAACAAGTAGTGGGATACGCCGCTTCGGTCTCCGCCTGGGGTCGACGGAAGAAGATAATCAGGCTGACCCTTTTGAGATCCGGTAACGGGGAGCTTGATTGGGTGACATCAAAACTGTTACTACACCCGTAGAAGCTTATGTGGCGTTGTCTTCGGACAGGGGTTCGACTCCCCTCGCCTCCATACATAAAACCCGCTCAGTTGAGCGGGTTTTTGCTTTTCAAATGGTTCAATTATAGTGAATACAACCAGCAGTGGAATCCTGCCCTACGCCAGACGAATGCTTTAATAGGACCGAACGAAAAGCATATTCCGGCGAACTGTAAATTTTGCACCTAAAATCCATACTGAAAACTGCCAAGACACAGAAGTATCTTGACATCATATAATATCGTTCGGCATTTCCGGGTGCGACATTGCACAGGTTTCGGGTGGTCAGCTTCAACGTGGGGGAATATGCCGAGCGCTTATGAACAGCCTGAAAAATTATTTTCGGCGATGAGCATAGAGGTGCGCTCAACTCACAAACCTCGTGGGAAATCATGGACCTATTTTCCGATATCAATGTGGAAGGTACCGCGGTTATAATAGTAACTCACGACGCCAAGGTTGCGGCGCGGTCAGAGCGGATTATGTTTATGCGTGAAAATAATATCTATAAATACTAATCCTTAACCAGGTTCCCTTTGATCACGGGACACGTTAGTTTAATCCGCAGCAACAGGCTCATAAAAGATAGTATTGCTGTATGAAGTGGCACCTAGCACTATAAGGGGAATTTCTAATCTTGCGGAATCTTCTGGTGTGATGACTTGTCTCGTTGTCGAGATTGAAAAAGAGAAAACGATCAGCACTATATTAGCGTCAGACGATAAGGGCCATGCGGCTTGTTTGTTATCGGATACTATTTGTTTCATATGAGAAGGGACGATGAGAGGTTGATCTCTTGATATTTTTAATTGGAAAAACTTACAACTTTAAATAGTTGCTCTTATGAGTTATAATATTATTCCGGCCATATAAACGCGATCTTCTAACGGTCGACTAATAAGCAGAGCGGATTTAAAGAAAAAAACTTTTAAAAAAAGCTCTTGCAAAATTTGTTGGAAGATGATAATATATAAGAGTTGCTGCTGAGACAAAATGTTGAAGCGGGAACGAGAAAGAATTTGATCTTTGAAAACTGAACAACGAGTGAGATACAGACCTTGCTTGCAAGGTCGACCGCGAAGCAAATTGGTTCAAGCCTTCTGGCTGAATGATTTGTTGAGCAAAACAATGAGATTATA
>NZ_BOSG01000011.1 GCF_018403225.1 Paenibacillus sp. J23TS9
GCGTTCGTCCTGAGCCAGGATCAAACTCTCCAAGAAAGTTGATAGCTCATTTTGAAACTGACGAGATATAATGAAATTTTGAATTAAGCAATGCTAATCAAAATATTCATTACTGTTAATCTCATTTGTGCTCCACCATCGATTCAGACAGAAGTCTTGAACCCGATGATTTCGCGTTTCGACCTTGCAAGCAAGGTCTGTATCTCACTCGTTGTTCAGTTTTCAAAGATCAAATTCTTTCGTTTTCGAAGCCGCTCAGTTAGCTCAGCAGCAACTCTTATAATATATCATGCTGCCCATCATTTCGTCAAGCACTTTTTTTAAAATCTTTTTTCTTACCTTGTTTATCAGTCCGGTAAGCTTGTACCTTTTTGAAAGGGGCGAGTTATAATGTACCACAGTTTTAAGAGGTCCGTCAACTACCCCATTAAAGAAATTTTCAAACCGTACAAAAGAGCCACTCCCGGAAGGCCTAAAACCATTACCGTCCCTACGGTGGTGGGATTCAAAGGAATATATACCTCCGTCATTAACCCTGAGAAATTCACCAAATAGAGTCCCAATGCAGCAAGTACCAGGTGCGTGCCAAACACCGTCAACCAACCGAAGCCGATCTTCTTCCTTACTACAATAAACAAGATCAGCAATAAAGACACCAGCAATACTCCCATGACCGCCAGCCTCATTCTGTTTTCCTCCTTTTATTAAAAGATCCGCCGCTTTGCTTGCTCACGCCTCTGCCTTGTGGCGGATCGGCAGCTGAGCCCGGTTCAGCCCTATTCGCTTAGCAGCCCTCAAATTCATCTGGTACTTAAGCTCCGCTGCCTCAAGCATATATATCGCATAGTCTATCTGCTCTTCCCCTACCGCTTCTTCAAAGACAATCCTCGCCCGTTCCCAATCGGTTTGCGCCTTTCGTACATCCATATAGACCGCCAGTTCCTCCTCCTGCTTCTCCTTAAGCTGCCACGCAGGTACTTTCGGTTCTCCCCTCCGAAACCATGCCATTGAGCATGCCCCCTCTTCCAAAAAGTGATGCCTGTATTCTTGCGCGCTCTCCATTTTCATTCATACGGTCCAGGGGACAAACTTAGAACCAAAAAAGGGAAGCCCCAAATGAGGCTTCCCTTTTCTGTAGCAATATCATTTCCGTCTAAAAAATCAATCAGTTCAATTGACGCCGGCCTTCAAGCGCCTTGGATAATGTCACTTCATCCGCATATTCCAAATCTCCGCCTACCGGGAGTCCGTGAGCAATTCGGGTAACGATGATTTCAAACGGGCGAACAAGCCGTGAAATATACATCGCCGTTGCCTCGCCTTCGATGTTTGGATTCGTTGCCAGAATAAGCTCTTTAACGCGTTCATCACTGAGACGCGTCAGAAGCTCCTTCAGACGGATGTCATCCGGGCCTATACCCTCCATAGGTGAAATTGCTCCCTGAAGGACATGATAATAGCCGCCAAACTCTTTGGTGCGTTCCATGGCCACAAGATCCTTGGGATCCTGTACCACGCATATAACGGATGGATCGCGCGTTTTATCCTGGCAAATCCGGCAAGGATCGGTGTCGGTGATATTGCAGCACACGGAACAATAGTGAAGATTGCGCTTCACGCTGACGAGTGCCTTCGCAAAATCAATTACATCGTCTTCCTTCATATTCAGCACATGAAAAGCCAGCCGGGCCGCAGTCTTCGGCCCAATGCCTGGCAGTCGTGTAAATGCGTCGATCAGCTTCGCGATCGGTTCGGGATAGTACAAACGCAGGATCTCCTTCTGCCTTAAATTAGAACAAGCCCGGGATTTTCATTCCGCCTGTAAACTTGCTCATGTCTGAATTGGCAATGTCATCAGCTTTAGTCAATGCGTCGTTAACAGCGGTCATAACCAAGTCTTGCAGCATTTCCACATCTTCTGGATCAACGGCTTCCGGCTTGATTGTAATGGACAGCAATTTCTTATGCCCATTCACTTCTACTGTCACCACACCGCCACCGGAGCTACCTTCTACCTTTTTTTCAGCGAGAGCTTCTTGGGCTTTCAGCATTTGCTCCTGCATTTTTTTCACTTGCTTCATCATTTGGTTCATATTATTCATAAGTATCGTCTCCTCTTAGGCTTATTGGGGTGCACTTAACGTGCGGATCAATCCTTTATGATCACGAGATCCTCTCCAAAGATTTGGAGTGCCTCATCAATCCATGGCTTTGCATTCGGGTCTTTACCTTCGTGCTCATTCTCCAGCTTCAATTCCTCTTTCTGCTGGGTACCTGCGCCTTCCAGCGCCGCAGTCCAATCCTTTTGCATCATGGTGACCAAATGGTAAGGCTTGCCGAACTTGTCATTCAGCACGCTCTCAATAACCTGTTTATTCGCAGGCTTCTCCGTAGTTTCCCGGTGGATATTGTTTTTGAAAGCAACCAAAACCGCATCCTCCAGCACCGAAACCGGATCCCCATCCATAAACCAAGCGTGAACAGTGACTTTCTCTTCCTTGACTCCCTGAAGAACCTGTCCCCACTGCCGATGTACTTCCACAAATTCCGGGCTGCTCTTCTGAGCCAGAAACTGCTCCATATTAGATGGAATTTTGGCCGTAGATGATGCTCTTGGTGCGGGAGCACTATGTGAAGATCGGGCGGATGCCCCTGTGGAAGCCCCGGAAGGCACAGTGCCTGTCTGTATGAGCTTCTCCAGTTTCTTCTCCAGCGCGGCAACCTGCCGTTTGAGCTGATTCACTTCATCGGAGTTTACAGGTGCTGCAGCTTGATGCTGCGCCTGGGATTGATCATACTCTACAGCAGCCCCCTGCGGAATACCACAGAGCTTCAAAAGCGCTACTTCAAACAGCGTTTGCGGCTGGGAAGCATATTTCATCTCACTTTGGTAGCGATTCAAGGTGTCGATCATATAGAACAGCTGCTGCCTTGAAAAGGTTGCGGCCATCTCTTTGTATTCCTCCGGATGCAGCACCCGGTCCGTCAGCTTGTCAGCATTCGGAATCATTTGAATCATCAGAAGATCGCGGAAATAATACAGAAGGTTTTCCATGCACTTATCCGCACTTTTACCTTCCTGCATAAAATCCTCCACCATTTGCAGCACAAGACCTGCATCACCCTTGTGAATAGCTCCAGCTAGTCTGCCAAACTGCTCAGAGGCTATCCCCCCTGTCATGCTTAGCACCTGTTCATAGGATACATGACCGCCTGTAAAGGATGCAATCTGATCCAGAATGCTCAAGGCATCCCGCATACCGCCATCCGATAAGCGGGCTATATATTGAAGAGCCTCATTATCAGCTTCCATTCCCTCTTCTTGGACAATTTGACGAAGTCGCTGCGTCTGTTCCTCCAGAGAAACCCTCCGGAAGTCAAAACGCTGACAGCGTGAAATAATGGTGGCCGGCAGCTTATGAGGCTCCGTTGTTGCCAAAATAAACATGACATGCGGAGGCGGTTCCTCCAGTGTCTTTAGCAGCGCGTTAAACGCTTCTGTCGTCAGCATATGCACTTCGTCGATGATGTACACTTTTTGTCTAACTTCTGTCGGCGCATATTTAACTTTCTCACGCAAATCGCGGATTTCTTCCACACCCCGGTTCGATGCGGCATCAATTTCCTGAACGTCCATGACCGCTCCGGTCGTTATTCTCCGGCAGGATTCACATTCATTGCAGGGCTCGGCTGCCGGACCGCGTTCACAGTTGACGGCCTTGGCCAAGACTTTGGCCGCGGTTGTCTTACCGGTTCCACGCGGACCGCTGAACAGGTATGCATGAGAAACCCGCTGTTCGCGAATGGCGTTCTGCAGTGTCTGAATAATATGCTGTTGTCCAACCATGTCCTGAAACGACTGTGGCCGCCAGGCACGGTAGAGCGCTATATGTTTCACTTTGCTATACCCTCTTTCAACTTCCACTTGCGTGCGTGTTCATCGCTTCATCATTATACTATAATCCGGCGCTATACAAAACGTCTACACGCTATGGATGTATTCGCTTTTTTTAGCAATCCACCCAAATAATATGGGCAGCAGGCTTCACTCTCGGTTCAAGAAAATAAAAAGCACCCTTGCCCCTTCGGGCAAAGATGCTGACATTTTATCATAAGTTATACCGTGCACCCGTTATTGATAATTGCGATCCAAGCGGCACCCCTGAGTAACAACTCGGGCTAGGCCACCCTCCGGCACAAAAGCTGGCTTGCTTATGGCTGCTTCCTTCCGGACCTGACCAGATTCACAAGTGCTCATTGCGGAGGACCCAACCGTCAACATTGCACGCAGGGACCAAACCTCACATCGACAAAACCTCTAACAGGAATTCAACCTCGCTACAGCGGATTGCGAGTTACAGGGCACCGCTACCTCCCCGTCTAGCACGGTAAGGATTAGTATAGTTCATTTCGAGATAAAGTGCAACCCACGGCAAATGTTGCCTAAAAAAAATCCCCTGTTCGTGTGGCGAACAAGGGATTTGTTGTATGCGTATTAGATACCGTATTTCTTTTTAAATCTATCAACACGGCCGCCGGCATCCAGGAATTTCTGTTTGCCTGTGAAGAATGGATGGCAGTTGGAGCAAATCTCAACGCGCAGGTCTTCTTTAACGGATCCTGTTTCAAACGTATTGCCGCAAGCACATGTTACGGTCGTTACGTGATATTTTGGTTGAATTTCTTGTTTCATGTCTTTCACCTCTTTTTGCCCTGAGTCTCATGCGTACACAGAGTTATAATGACACAATATATATATTATAACAGGGACAAACATAATAATCAATGAATTGTTGGAAACTGCTAGTCCCGCGCCAACACAGGCTTTTTCGGTCGTCTCAAGGCCTCAGGAGGCACATGGGTATAAGAACCAATGACGACATCCGGCAGCTCTTCCTGGAAGATCTCGATCATTTGCTTCATACCCAGAATTTCACCCTTAGCTGGCGGGATCAGTTCCAGATAGCTTTCCGGATCAATATTCAAATTACGCATCTGAATCAGCTTCAATCCTGTGCGACGGGCAAACTCCACCATTGCCTCAATTTCTTCCTCACGATCGGTTACACCCGGGAAAATGAGATAGTTAATGGATGTATATACTCCTTGGTCGGAGGCATATTTCAATGATTTTTCCACATTGGCGAGCGTATATTTACGCGGCTTGTAATAAGCGTTGTAGTGGTCATCCAGCGCACTGATTGTACTCACCCGCATCAAATCAAGGCCAGCATCAACGATACCACGGATAAAATCCGTTAAACCGGCGTTGGTATTGATATTAATGTACCCCATATCGGTAATGGAGCGGACTTCACGCATCGCTTCAATAATGATCTTGGCCTGCGTGGACGGTTCACCTTCACAGCCTTGTCCAAAACTGATAATGGATTCCGGCGTCTTCAGATGCTCCAGCATGATCTGAACCAGCTCTTCCACCTTTGGTTTAAAGTTCATGCGCGTCTGCGGAGCCACAAAGCCACTGTCATCCGGCTGCTCCGAAATACAGCCAAAACAGCCAGCATTACAGGAATAGGATACCGGTACAGCTCCTTCCCAGCGATTCAAGAAGGTGTTGGAGGCTGTAAGGCATTCATAGCCAAGAGCACAGTTGGACATATGTTCATACAAACGGTTATCGGGATATTTCTCAGTCAGACGCTTTACCCCAAGCTTAAGATCCTTTACATCGCAATTGAGCGGATTCCACTTTTCGGGATCATCTGAAAGACGTGCTGTTGTATAAAAACGGCCGTCCTTCCATACCACTGCGGAATATCCGAACAGTGGCAGCTTGTATTCCTTATCTGTCTTCACATATCCAGGCAGACACAGCCGGGTAAATCCTTGAGGAAGCAGAGCCCCAACGGCCTGAGCATCACCAGGTAGTGGCTTCATCTCCCCGGTTTCAGGGTCCATGCCAATAGCCCGGGTATTCGGAAGCCCCACCAGCGTGGCTCCATCCGGTAGCGGAATCAGTTCATCCTCCAAGATTTCCACGATCATATCACCACTGCGGGCTAGCCCGTAGAGTGAGGGATGATCGAATACATTGCCTTTCTCATCTGCATATACCAGGTACATGATGTTCTCCTCTTTGTTCGAAAAGTTTAGGTCGATGGCACGGATGCTGCAGCAGGTCTTGATGTCCGGCGGTTCCCGTTGCTGCTGTGGCTGCTGGACCCCTTGCTGTTCACACTGCTGACATCAAAGGATGCCAAAAATTCCGCATTGGTTTTGCAATCACGCAGCTTCTTTAAGAAGCCTTCGACAAAATCAGCTGATTCATTCATATTTTTACGGATCGCCCAAATGGTATCCAGTTCTTCTTTCGTTAACAGCACTTCTTCGCGGCGTGTTCCTGAGCGGCGAATATCGATGGCAGGGAAAATACGGCGTTCTGCCAGCTTACGGTCCAGATGCAATTCCATGTTGCCCGTTCCCTTAAATTCCTCGTAAATGATGTCATCCATCCGCGATCCTGTATCAATCAGTGCCGTCGCTAAAATGGTCAGGCTGCCGCCTTCCTCCACATTTCGGGCAGAACCAAAAAAGCGTTTCGGACGGTGAAAAGCAGCCGGGTCGATACCACCGCTTAGTGTACGTCCGGACGGAGGAATCACCAAGTTGTAAGCACGGGCCAGGCGGGTAATACTATCCATCAGAATGACAACATCTTTTTTATGCTCTACCAGACGAAGTGCACGCTCCAAGACAAGCTCTGCCACTTTGATATGGTTCTCCGGCAGTTCATCGAACGTCGAAGCAATCACTTCACCTTTAACGGAACGCTGCATGTCCGTCACTTCTTCAGGACGTTCATCAATAAGCAGTACAAAAAGTTCAATTTCGGGATTGTTGGTAGAGATGCTGTTGGCAATTTCTTTTAAGAGGAGCGTTTTACCTGCTTTTGGAGGTGCAACGATCAAACCGCGCTGTCCCAAACCGACGGGCGCAAGCAAATCCATAATCCGGGTAGACAAATGGTTAGGGGATGTTTCAAGCACGAGCTTCTTTTGCGGAAAGAGAGGTGTAAGTGCTGGGAAGTGAAGACGTTCCGCGGCTGTTTCCGGGCTTTCTCCGTTGACCGCATTAACCTGAAGCAAACCGAAGTATCGTTCATTCTCTTTCGGCGCCCGGCATTTCCCCGAGACTACATCTCCTGTTCTAAGATCAAACTTGCGGATCTGTGAGGCAGAGATGTAAATATCCTCCGTGCTCGGCAGGTAGTTGATCGGTCGAAGGAAGCCATAACCTTCAGGAAGGATCTCCAGAACACCTTCCATGAACATGAGTCCGCTATGCTCTGCCTGTGCTCTCAAGATAGCAAAAATCAGCTCTTTCTTCTTCAGCTGGCCGTAATACGGGATCTGATACTTCTTCGCAAGCTTGTACAGCTCGGTCAGCTTCAATTCTTCCAAATCGGCAATTTGCAAATCCATGTAATAACCACCTATTCAATTTTATAAGTCCAGTCAAACTATACGTGATGCAGCTTTCTATCAGTCTATGAAAATCCTCATTAGGATAGCATTACCCAAATTAGAAGGAGATATGCAATTCCACTATAAAATAGTTACTCCGGCGTATGCCGCAACCTGCAAAATCCCCTTCAGATATATGATTTATTCTGTTTCACGCCATACGTCTGCACCCAGCAGGCGCAAATTGGTTACCAGATGGTCATAACCCCGATCGATATACTCAACTCCGGTGACTTCTGTGACACCATCGGCAACGGTAAGTCCCGCAATAACCAGCGCAGCTCCGGCCCGAAGATCCGTCGCCTTCACTTTGGCAGCATTTAACCGGCTGCGTTCAATGATGGCTGAACGTCCTTCCACCCGGATTTTTGCGCCCATGCGAACAAGCTCAGGTACATGCTTAAACCGGTTGCTGTATACAAAATCGCTCAGCACGCTTACGCCTTCCGCCTGCGTCAGCAAACTGGTCATCGGCGACTGTAAATCCGTAGCAAATCCTGGATAAATCAGTGCTTTCACGTCAACATGCTCATAGTTCGGTTGACCGAGAACACGAATGCTTTCATCCAGCTCCTCGATACGAACTCCCATTTCAATCAGCTTTGCCGTGACCGCCTCAAGGTGTTTGGGAATGATGTTGTCGATCAAAACATCTCCGCGGGTTGCGGCAGCGGCAATCATATAGGTGCCCGCCTGGATCCGGTCCGGGATAATGGAGTGACGGCAGCCGTGAAGTTCAGAAACACCCTCAATGCGGATGGTTTCCGTGCCTGCACCTTTAATCACTGCCCCCATGGAATTGAGAAGAGTTGCTACATCTATAATCTCAGGCTCTTTAGCCGCGTTTTCAATAATTGTAGAGCCTTTGGCTTTGGAAGCCGCCAGCATAATGTTAATCGTCGCACCCACACTGGATACGTCTAAATAAATTTTGGCGCCCTTCAGCTCTTTTGCGTGAAGGTGAATCGCTCCATGTTCATTTGTTACAGTAGCTCCTAGTGCTTCAAAACCTTTAATGTGCTGGTCAATCGGACGGGGTTCAAAGTTGCATCCCCCAGGAAGACCGATAACAGCTTCCTTGAAACGACCGAGCATGGCTCCCATCATATAATAAGAGGCTCTCAACTTCTTAACAGGGCCGTTAGGCATCGGTATAGACTTAATATCGGAAGGGTCGATTTTCATCTGACTATCCTTCCAGCTGACTATCGCACCCAGCTCCTCTAAAATCTCGGCATAGACCGCTACATCACTCAGAAGCGGCAGGTTGTCGAGCACGACTTCGGACTCGGCCAAAATCGCAGCAGGTATCAGGGCAATGGCGCTGTTCTTGGCTCCGCTGATTGTTACGGTGCCATGCAGTGGGCGTCCGCCACTTATCATCAATTTTTCCATACGTTTCAGGTTCCCTCCACATACTTCGCTGCAGCAATGGTGTTAATTTTAGTGTATGAAATGGAAAAACACCGGCTAAGCGGTGTGCTTTCCATTCCAACCTATTCGATTGGACAACCCGGCAGGGGCTGTCCGCTTTCTTATCAAACCACACTTAAGCTCTCTTGTGCGGCAAAGCACAGAAACAATGAAAAGCGTTTTACGCTTTGTTGTTGGAGCCAAATTCGCGGATTTTTCCAACGACAGTTGCTTTAATAGCGTCGCGTCCTGGCACGATGTATTTACGCGGATCATAAGCATCCGGTTTCGCAGCGAGCACTTCACGAACAGCTTTTGAAAATTCGATTTGGTTCTCCGTGTTTACGTTGATCTTGGATGTTCCCAAAGAAATGGCTTTTTGAATATCATGAGTAGGAATGCCTGTACCACCATGAAGAACGAGTGGAAGGTGGATTTCATTCTTGATTTCTTCCATTTCTTTAAAGCCGAGGTTTGGTTCGCCTTTGTAAGGACCGTGTACAGAACCAAGCGCAGGAGCCAGGGTATCGATACCGGTTTCTTTCACGATACGAACGCAATCTTCAAGCTTCGCGTACATTACGCCGCCGATCACATCATCTTCCTGTCCACCGACAGTACCAACTTCAGCTTCAACGGAAACACCTTTGGAGTGAGCATATTCAACCACTTTTTTAGTAGTTTCAATGTTTTTCTCGATCGGGCTATGGGAATCGTCGATCATAACGGAAGTAAATCCGGCGTCGATCGCTTCTTTACATTTGTCAAAGCTGGAACCATGGTCCAAATGAATGGCTACAGGAACCGTAATTTTCATATCATGGATAAGGCCTTCAACCATTTTCACTACCGTATAGAAACCGCTCATATGACGGGCAGCACCTTCAGATACGCCGAGAATCACAGGAGATTTTTCTTCTTCCGCTGCACTCAGAATGGCTTGTGTCCACTCAAGGTTGTTGATATTGAATTGACCCACCGCGTATTTTTCTTTCAGTGCTTTGTTTAACATGTCAGTCATAGATACTAATGGCATGGTTTCAATCCTCCTAAAGTATTTGTATTTTTCTATGGTTTTTAGCCGACTTCTCTCATTCGGAATCATTATACCACATCATGTCACAAATACTAAACAAGCATTTGAAATTAGGCTGTGCTGTATGATACATCAGGGCAAAAAAAGAATTCTGCACTAAGCAGAATTCAGGACGGGTTACCCGAATTGCACCGGGTTATGTTTAAGCTGCATGTTTACGGCAACGCGCATTTCATCGATATCAAACGGCTTGGTAAAATGCATTAAGGCGCCGAGATCGGTGGCCTCCTTGATCATGTCCAGCTCACCATAAGCGGTCATCATAATGACTTTAATGGCGGGGTTCATTTCCTTGATGTGCTTCAGAATTTCCAGCCCGTCCATTCCGGGAATCTTCATATCGAGCAGAACCAGATCGGGTGCGTCGTTCTCTACAATTTCTAACGCAATTTTGCCGTTGGCTGCCTGATACGTCGTATAACCCTCGCTGCTGAACACTTCCATTAATAAAATGCGTATTCCGTTTTGGTCGTCGACGATCAAAACTTTTTTCTTATCCACTTAAGCTAACCTCCCAACATCAGCCTGACCCAGCCTATCCATACATCTTCATTTATTGTCAAATCCATTCGTTGCATATCCAATTAATGTTATTCGCTCCCTAGTTACGAATTCCTGCCTCTGCGCAAAAATGAAAATAGGACCTCCGAAGAGGTCCATTAATGAAATTTATATTATAGGGATTTATGTTCAAGCGATGCTTTAACAAACTCGCGGAACAACGGCTGTGGACGGTTCGGACGGGATGTAAACTCAGGATGGAATTGTACAGCGAGGAACCACGGATGACCCGGAAGCTCCACAATTTCAACCAGACGACCATCCGGGGAGGTACCGGAAATACGCAGTCCTGCTTTTTCAATCATCTCGCGGTACTGATTGTTGAATTCATACCGGTGACGGTGTCTTTCGTAAACCAGTTCATCATTGTAGCATTTCATTGCCAGTGAGTCATCTACAAGCTTGCATGGATACAGACCAAGACGCATGGTACCACCGAGATCCTCGATATCCTTCTGCTCAGGCAGCAGATCGATGACCGGATACGGCGTAGCCGGATTGATCTCCGAGCTGTTGGCTCCTTCCATGCCAAGAACGGAACGAGCATACTCGATAACCGAAACCTGCATGCCAAGGCAAATGCCGAAGAATGGGATCTGCTGTTCACGTGCATAACGAATCGCAGAAATCTTGCCTTCGATACCACGGTCGCCGAAGCCGCCCGGAACCAGAATACCACCGATGCCATGAAGGAGGTCTCCCACATTCTCATCAGTAATTTCTTCCGCGTTCACCCAGCGTACCTTAACCTCTGCATTGGAGTCGAATCCGGCATGTGAGAGCGACTCAACCACACTCAAATAAGCATCATGGAGTGCAACATACTTGCCGACAATGGCAATTTCCACGGTTTTTTCGAGCTTGTTAATCCGGTCTACCAGACTCTCCCATTCAGTCATATCCGGTTTTGGTGTCGTCAGCTTCAGGTAATTCACGACGATTTCGTCGAGACCTTCGTCACGCAGGTTCAGCGGAACCTCGTACAAGGTCGACGCATCACGGCACTCCACAACAGCATTTTCATCAATATCGCAGAAAAGAGCAATTTTAGCCTTCATGTCTGCAGACAATTCATGCTCAGTACGGCATACGATTACGTTCGGTTGAATACCGATGCTGCGAAGTTCCTTTACACTGTGCTGAGTCGGTTTTGTTTTCACTTCACCAGCAGCTTTAATGTAAGGAATCAGCGTCACGTGAATGTACATGACATTCTCACGGCCGATCTCGCTCTTAATCTGACGGATCGCTTCGAGGAAAGGCAAGCTCTCGATATCGCCTACTGTACCGCCGATTTCTGTAATAACAACATCCGAACCCGCTTCGCGGCCCGCACGGAATACGCGCTCTTTAATTTCATTGGTAATATGAGGGATGACCTGAACGGTACCACCCAGATATTCGCCGCGGCGTTCTTTGCTGATAACCGACGAATACACTTTACCGGTGGTGACATTGCTGTTCTTGGACAGGTTGATGTCAATAAATCTTTCATAATGTCCCAAATCGAGGTCCGTCTCGGCTCCGTCATCAGTTACGAAGACTTCACCGTGCTGATAAGGACTCATGGTTCCTGGATCCACATTCAAATAGGGATCGAATTTCTGGATCGTAACCTTTAATCCTCTGTTTTTCAGCAGCCTGCCAAGTGAAGCCGCAGTAATCCCTTTACCCAGGGAAGACACAACCCCGCCTGTCACAAAAATATACTTTGTCACTATAAAAACCCTCCTATTAAAGTCCAGTAAATTCAGGCGACATATGATGTTTAGCGTAACCCTTTTTCATGATTTCCACCCGAAAAAGAGGCTGCGCCGGTTTTATTGCTTTTTACCGTCCGCTTGAACAACAATGCGCCATTTGAAATCAAATGGCACAAAGTAGGTTTTACGGCATCTATATAGAGTGAACTTTTAGCAAATCAGTTCAATCTACAGAAGCAAAACACCTGAAAAACAGCTGTTTTTGCCTCAAAAAAACAAAAAAAGTGACACCCGTAGGACGGGGCACTTTTTATTATTTTGCGCATATTTAAATCTTAATCATAAGCCCATGCAATAGTTTACTCTGTGCCTTGTCCCCTGTCAAGAGAGAAAGGCAAACGGATTGATTTTTAGTCTTCCTCTGATTCCTCAGCGGATTCCTCTTCATCTTCATCCAGATCTTCTTCTTCATCCTCGAGCTCTTCATCTTCCAAGATGCTCTCTTCTTCAACCTCTTCCTCGGAATCATCGTCGGAATAGATATCATCATGATCCTCGTCGATGCGGTCGAAATCCTCGTCGCTGTCATCTGCACTGAAGGTATCATCTTCATCGGTGAAGTCGTCATCGTCATCATCGTCTTCATCGTTGATGATACGCGGACGCTTCGCGCTTGCGATCGGATCCTCGGAGCGGTCAACCGGATACCAGCGCTTCAATCCCCAAAGGTTCGTACCGACACAGGCAAAACGACCATCGATATTAATTTCTGTATATAGCTGCGCAACGGTATCTTTCATTTCCTCTTCCGTCAAGCCGCGAAGCTTGGCAACCTCTTTCATCAGGTCAAGATAGTAAAATGGCGTATTCGCTGCCTTCAGTACGGCAAAAGCCAAATCCACCAGAGGCATTTCCCTGATCTTTTCAGGGTCCAGCTTTAATTGGAGTGAGTTACTCACTAACGGACACTTCCTCTCACGCAATGTTCACTTATACGGAAATCTTGAAGTAGTTCAGTCCGTATAACATCCTGCTTTATAACAACATATCCATTATCAAAACTAAGTAAAACCTATTTAGAAATAAATTGCAAGTTTTAATGTTGTGAACATCCTCGCAGTCGCCCAAACGAAAAAGGCAGGGTCGCCCCTGCCCATTGACTGTATCCTTCCCGAGGCAGAGCCTGCCCACCGGGAATATTGAAAGAGCCGCTTGGGACTCTTCCATTTATCTTATGTTTACGGGCTTTATTTGACATTCAGGCAGGGCCTATTTCCGTAAAAAAGGGCAAGTTCCCACTCGAAGCGGCAGTCTCCCACATACAATGCAAAAGCAGGGTTCATTATGAGGGGGACTGCCCAATATGGACTACACCGGATTGATACAGATGCTGCTTGAGAGCATGGAAAGTCCCGCGCCATCCGGAGCCAAACGAATACTCACTTTTGTAAATCCCCAGCATTACGAAGCATTCCAGCAAACATTGCAGGAGCTCAAAGTTCAACATCCTGATTGGCCCGACCTGCCGTCGTCCAATCTGCTTCATTCCGTCATGACGCCCCTGTCCGGCAGTACAAAGCATTTAGATTCTTATAAGAACCAAATTCGGGTCGAGGAAGACAGCCTTATCCAGGTGCATACGCTGGCTAACAAGGTCAATCAAGGCCCAGGCGTTCCCTATGGCGTCAAACAAATTCAAGCACCAAAGGCTTGGTCCACTTCAACCGGATACCGGGTAAAGATTGGCGTCATCGACACTGGTGCTGATTACTACCATCCGGATCTTCGTCAATCCCTGGCAAAGGGAATTAATCTGCTTAACAGGCATATGATGCCGCTCGATGACAATGGGCATGGCACCCATATTGCAGGCACTCTTGCGGCTGCCAACAGCACGGAAGGCATGATCGGCGTCGCGCCGCGGGCCACCATCTATCCGGTCAAGGCCTTCGACCATAACGGCTCGGCTTACGTGTCTGACATTATTCAGGGAATTGACTGGTGTATCCGGAACCACATGCATATCATCAACATGAGCTTCGGGATGAAAACGCGCAGCAAGACCCTGCTGGATATTGTGAATAAAGCCTATCTGTCCGGCATTTCCATCGTTGCCTCCTCCGGCAATGACGGGAAACGGCGCAATATAGACTACCCCGCAAAATATCCCCAGACCATCTCAGTCGGTGCAACAGACCGCCAGCGGCGCATCGCCAGCTTCAGCAACCGCGGTGAGTTTATTGATATTTATGCGCCTGGAGACAAAATTATTTCTTCCTGGACTCATGGCAAATATCATGAAATGAGCGGCACCTCCATGGCGACATCGCATGTGAGCGGCGCTATTGCCCTGCTGCTTGCACAAAATCCAGATCTGCAGCCTGCGGAGATCAAAGCACTGCTGCTGCAAACCGCTACACCGCTGCGCTCCAAAAAGGGGCAGCGGCGGTCCGGAGGGGGCTTGGAGGTCAATGCACTGAGGCTGCTAAAGGAAGGGATGAAGAGGAAACCCTTGAATCCGCAATATTAAAGGCCGTCTCTGCTGATGCTAACAGCAGGACGGCCTTTTCTTTTCGCTATATACACAAGTGAATCCCAGAAATTACATTTGTTCCGGCGCACTCACGCCAACCAGTCTCAATACATTGGCAATGACTGTACGGACGGCTCCCAGCAAGGCAAACCGGGCCTGTGTTTGAGCGGCATCCTCGGAAATCACGCGCTGCGCTCTGTAATAGCTGTGGAACAGAGATGCCAGGTCATAGACATAGCGCACCATCCGGTGAGGCGCGTAGTTGGCTGCCGCCATGGCAATTTCCTCAGGAAGCTCACCGATTTTACGGAGCAAATCGTATTCATGCTCGGTATTCAGCATACTTAGATCTACTTCAGCCAGCGGCAGCAGCGTAACGCCCTGTTCCTCTGCCTGACGATAGATGCTGCAAATACGGGCATGGGCATACTGCACATAGAATACCGGATTTTCATTGGATGTCGAAATGGCCAGATCCATGTCAAAATCCAAATGAGAATCCATACTGCGCATCGTAAAGAAGTAGCGAATGGCGTCGATGCCGACTTCTTCCATCAGATCTTCCATGGTTACGGCTTTACCTGTCCGCTTGGACATCTTCACCTTTTCGCCGTTCTGGAACAGACTTACCATCTGTGCAATGAGTACCGTTAGTCTTGCCGGGTCATAACCAATCGCTTCCATAGCTGCCTTCATCCGTGGAATATATCCGTGGTGGTCGGCACCCCAAATGTTGATCAGCTGGTCATAGCCGCGCTCAAACTTATTGCGATGATACGCGATATCCGGTGTAAGGTACGTATAGGTTCCGTCATTTTTTACGAGTACGCGGTCCTTGTCGTCACCATATTCCGTGGTACGGAGCCAAGTTGCGCCGTCCTGCTCATACACCTGTCCCTTGGACTTGAGCTCGTTCAGGGATTCTTCAACTAATCCATTTTGATACAGCGAGGTTTCGCTGAACCACTCGTCAAAATTCACTCTGAACTTGCCCAAGTCTCGCTTGATCTTGTTCAGTTCCTTTTCGAGTCCGTACTGACGGAAGAAAGCCGTCCGCTCTCCAGGATCCATGGACAACAACGAGTCGCCCTTCTCGGCGGCAAGCTCTTTGGCAAAGCCCTTGATGTCTTCTCCATGATAACCATCCTCAGGCATTTCAGCATTTTGGCCAAGCTCCTGCAGGTAACGGGCTTCAATGGATTTGCACAGGTTCTCGACCTGGTTGCCGGCATCATTGATGTAATACTCACGTGTCACTTTGTATCCGGCAAAATCGAGCACATTACAGAGCGCATCCCCTACAGCTGCGCCGCGCGCATGACCCAGATGCAGGCTGCCAGTCGGATTGGCACTGACAAACTCCACCTGAATTTTTTGGCTTTGACCGAGATTTACGCGTCCATAGTTGTCACCCTGCTCATGAACCTGCTGTACAACGGGGTACAGGTAGCTTTTATTTAAAGTAAAGTTGATAAAGCCAGGTCCGGCAATATCCGCCTTTTCGATAGAAGCCTTTTTCATGTCAAAATGCTCCAAAATCGCCTCGGCAATCTGGCGCGGGTTTTTCTTGGCGATTCGTGTCAGCTGCATGGCTGCATTCGTAGCCAAATCCCCGTGGGACTTGTCCTTCGGCACTTCAAGCGCAAAGACGGGCAGCTCCTCGCGGCTGACGATCCCTGCAGCAACTACTGCGTCGGCAAGAGCCTCGGTCACCAGCTGATTAATATGTTCTAATGGATTGGTTGTCATTGATTTTCCTCCTGTATATGCAAACTGATGTCGAAATTTCCTGTGCATTCCTCATAAACGTACAGATCATATGTCCAGGCAACCGTGCCAGAAAACCCGCCATCAAGGTCAACCTTGAGCGAGCTCGTCTGTGTTGAAAGATTAAATGTAGTATACGGTGAGCGATAAAAGCCGGGCAGCATATGCCCTTCCTGAAACGTTTGTTCCGATTCCACCGCGCCGTGCCGGATCATTTTCAGACTGTCCGGGGTGATCTTAAGCAGAGTCCGGGTCTTTTGTCCCTGCAGATCCACATCCGGTTCCTCGTATTTGAGATAGAGCGCGCCGCCGCGTTCGAACACTTCGGCCTCTGTCTCCTGCTCCACACTCTCACCTTCATGCCGGCTTTGAAGACGAATGCGGGCTTTTCTGGCTTCTTGCATAAGTATTCGGCTCCATTCTGTTCTTTCCTATTGTAATACTATATCCAGTTCAGTGGCTCAATTCAACAAGAAGAAACATATCGAAAATAGTATTCCGGCCCTTTTCCCTTCTGCTATTATACAGGAAAAAACGCCATTCACTACGAATATAGGTATATCGCATGATTCTATAATAACCAGATCATTCTATCTGCAAAAGCTGTCAAAGAAAAATAGGGAGGTTTTCGATTGATATCAAATAAAGACAAAAACCTCATTATCCGGCCAATACTGGAAAAAGATCTACCCACGTTGTGGGAGTTGTCTTTTAAGGAGGAAGCACCCGAGTGGAAGAAGTGGGACGCCCCCTATTACGAGCACAAGGCTATTCCTTTTGATACATATATGGAGAAAAAGAAAAATTGGCTGGCCCAGGACGATTATTGGGCGATTGAAGCGGATGGGGAGCTAATCGGTACCGTCAGCTACTATTGGGAGCATGAGCCTTCCCATTGGCTTGAAATGGGCATTGTCATTTACCACCCTTCCTATTGGAGCGGAGGCTACGGGACCCGGGCGCTCACGCTGTGGATTAACCATCTGTTTGCAACCCTGCCGTTGGTCCGCGTAGGTTATACCACATGGTCGGGCAATCACCGGATGATCCGGGTCGGCGAAAAGCTGGGCTTCACAATGGAAGCCAGGCTCCGAAAATGCCGGCTGTATAACGATGTCTATTATGATTCCATCCGTATGGGCATTCTCCGTGAAGAATGGGATGCACTGCAGGGTCAATAAAGAAAATGCTTTTAAAAAAGGATAGACCTTGTCGGTCTATCCTTTTTCTTGCTTCAATTATGGCTGGAGTGCTTCCTTAAAGGCAAATTTCCGGCTCCAACTAGCACCGCCGTCCAGCGTTTCATAAATGGAGGACTTGGTAGAGCTGGTGACAACCAGCCAGCCCGTTTTGCCATCCACGAAGGAAATGCGTCCGTCATAACCATTAACGGTTGGTTTTACATTCTTCCACGATTTCCCTCCATTATAGGTGACACCGATAGAAACGACGCCACCAGCAGGAGAGCCGCCAGCCAGGAATGCTGTCTCTTTACCAAAGAGCTGCATATTGCCCGGATGTCCACCCGGCTGTGCAGGTCCTTCTTTAACTACCGGTGTCCAGCTGCCGGGAGCGGGGCCTCCTCCTGCTGTATCCTGTGCAATCACCCGTTTCCAGTGTGAGCCTTGATCCGTGCTTCCATACAGGGAGTACGATACTTGAGACATACCGGAATCCCCGTAAAGGACAGCCCACACCTGATTATCTTTGCTGTAAATTTCACCGCCAGCCATCGATGGTGTTTTCACCGTCAGCTTCGTAGTCCAGCTGTGCCCACCGTTGCGTGTTTGCAGAACTTTATAGCCTCCGCCTGGCACAACCGTCAGCACATATCCGGTTTTCGTATCATTAAAGCTAGTGTAGCGGGTATTGGCAGGGGTAGGAACCTTCACCCAGCTGTTGCCGCCATTATCGGTGCGATAAGCGCCGGTACCGGTGTATCCGTAGCCCGTATTCTTGTCGATCACTTGCATTCGGTCGAAATGAATTTGTCCGGTGTAAACACCTTTCCAATGTGAGCCACCATCTGTTGTCTTGATCAAATAAGAGGTCTGCTGCGATGGCATCGTGGCCAGCGCCCAGCCGTTGACATTATCAACAAAATCCATTTGCTTAAACTGCCATTGCCCTTTATAAATTTCCTGCCAGTGACATCCGGCATCCGAAGTTCCAATCATAAAGCCCGTACCGGCTGCTCTGCCGGTCTTCCCGCTGAGGAACTGAATGTCTGTAAAATGCACCGGATCCTGATCCGGTCCGGAATGCTCCTTCTGAAGGCTTTGCAGCAGACCATGATCGCCACTACCGCAAGGAGCTGGTGTTTGCGCCGCAGCCGATGCCTCCCGCGCCGGAGCAGCCCAGCTCATCGGTACGGCCAGCAGCAGGGCTGCGGCAGCCAGTGAGGAACGCTTCATCCATTTGTGTAATATCATCTCAACACCTCCGTGTACTATGAACTTACCCGATTCAGGAGAGAATCACACGAATATTTCAATATTGTCATATGCCGTTTCAAAAGTGAAAAATACAAATAAAAGCATCTCTACGTTCAACCGGGGGCAGGCTTTCGTCTGTGCTCCCCGGCATCTCGTTAAAGATGCTTCTATAACATTATTTATTTTACAAAACCGAGCAGCATTTCGCGGATCAGCTTGGCTGCCACGATTTGTGTTTGCTGTGTTGGATCATAGATCGGTGCCACTTCCACCAGATCACAACCCACAACATTCACAGCCGAACCGGCAATCAGGTGCACGGCTTCCAGCAGTTCCTTGGAAGTAATGCCTCCAGCTTCGGCTGTACCTGTGCCAGGCGCAGCTGACGGATCAAGCACGTCAATATCAATGGTCACATAGACCGGACGGTTGCCCATCTTTGGTAGTGCTTCCTTAAGCGGGGCAGCTACTTCAAACGGATGGAAGTTAATATTTTCGTGTCCGAATTTAAACTCCTCACGCGAACCCGAACGGATACCGAATTGATAGATGTTTTTTCCACCCATCAATGCAGCCGCTTTACGGACTGGCGTGGAGTGAGACAATGGCTCACCCTCATACTGCTCACGCAGATCGGCGTGTGCATCGATGTGGATCAGAATGAGGTCAGGGTACTTCGCGTACACCTGCTCGATGATCGGCCAAGTCACCAAATGCTCGCCGCCAAGACCAATCGGGAATTTGCCGTCTTCAAGCAGTTTGCCGACATACTCTCGGATAACATCCAGGCTGCGCGCTGCGTTGCCGAAAGGCAGCAGCAGATCGCCGGCATCGAAATACGTCATGTCGTCGATGCTTTTGTCCAGATAAGGACTGTACTCTTCCAGACCTACGGAAGCCTGACGGATATGGGAAGGGCCAAAACGCGAACCTGGACGGAAGCTGACGGTATAATCCATCGGCATACCATAGATGACGGCTTTGGAGCCTGCATAATCCTCGGAGCTGCAAATAAATACGTTTCCTGAGTAAGCTTGATCAAGTTTCATCGTATTAGCGCCCCCTATTTTATCAAATCTTCCACAAATTTAGGCAGGACGAACGCTGCTTTATGAAGACGAGACGTGTAATACTTGGTATCCATTTCTGGAATGTCCGCTTCGTTTACTTCAAGCGGATCATATTTTTTGCTGCCCATTGTAAACGTCCACAGACCACTTGGGTATGTAGGAATGTTAGCACCATACACACGTACAATCGGGAAAATTTCCTTCACGTCGCGGTTGACCTGTTGAATCAGATCGGCCTTAAACCAAGGATTATCCGTTTGTGCCACGAAAATACCGTCATCTTTCAGCGCTTCATAGATGCCTTGGTAGAAGCCGCGTTCAAACAAAGGCGCTGCCGGACCTACAGGCTCGGTAGAGTCAACCATGATAACGTCATACTCGTTTTTGTGCTGATGAATATGCATAAAACCATCATTCACATGCACTTCGACACGTGGATCCTCAAGCTTGCCAGCAATCGAAGGAAGATATTTTTTCGAATATTCAATGACTTTACCGTCGATGTCGACCAGTACTGCCTTTTCCACTTCCGGATGCTTGATGATTTCGCGGATTACACCGCCGTCACCGCCGCCGACCACAAGCACATGCTTCGGATTCGGATGCGTGTTCAGTACAGGATGCGCTACCATTTCATGATAAACGAATTCATCCTTCTCCGTTGTCATCACCATGCCGTCCAGCAAAAGCATATTTCCAAATTCTTCAGTCTCCACCATAGCCAGATCCTGAAAATCGGTTTTCTCACTTACATATGTTTGTTTGATTTTAGCCGTAATCCCGAAAGCGGGGGTCTGCTTCTCCGTGAACCACAATTCCATCGCTATTACCTTCTTTCCGCTAGAATAGAGGGGATTTCGTTCAGTTCTTTCGTACTCCCGGATGATTCCGGTCAGGCTGAATCCCCGCCTTGTCCATAGACGTTAGTCCATGCCTTGTTATTGTACCAAACTATGGATGTATAAACACATCCTTTGAATTATACGCGATGTGAGAAATAACTGTAAAGATACAGTTCATCTCTCTTTTTATAACAAAATAATAATGGTTCCGCCCCCGAAAAATGCCGATTCTCCGGTTATTCTGTACCTGATCCCTGCGTGTTTATCATTTTGAAGTGAATATCCTGTCGCCTCCTTTCCCATAATGGTTGTATAAAATGGAAGGGGAGAAACGCCATGCCGCAGCCACGTCACTCTAAGCCCAAACATAAAAGCCGGTTTGCTGCATTCATCAAGCTGATCCTGGCCATGACCGTCGCCATAATCATAGCTGGAGGTGTTTTGCTTGGATACCTGTATCAGAAAAGCCTCCCCGTCGCCGACACGGACCGCAATTCCCGCCTTCTGGACAGTCAGGGCAGCATTATCGCCACCTTCTCAGCCAGCGGCCGCAACTATGAACCCGTCGAACTTAAACAGATATCTCCTATGCTTATTCAGGCGACACTCGCTGTCGAGGATCGGAAGTTTTATGATCATATCGGGTTTGACCTGAAAGGTATGGGCCGGGCCATTCTCGTCAATCTGAAGGAAATGGAGCGGGCGCAGGGAGCCAGTACATTAACCCAGCAGCTGGCCCGTAATCTGTATTTGTCTCATGCAAAGACCTGGACCCGTAAGATAAAAGAGGCTATGTATACCGCGCAGCTGGAGATGAAATACAGCAAAAATGAAATTTTGCAGATGTACCTCAATGAAATCTATTATGGCCACGGAGCCAATGGGATAGAAGCCGCCTCGCAAATGTATTTTGGAAAGCCGGCAGCTGATCTTGATCTAGCGGAAAGCGCCATGTTAGCAGGAATTCCCAAAGGACCAACCTACTATTCCCCATATAATCATATGGATAGTGCCAAGAAGCGTCAGAAAATCGTGCTCGGTACTATGGTGGACACCGGTGATATTACGCAGCAGGAAGCAGACGAGGCCGCAGCTGAGGTACTCCACTTCAAACCGCAGGGGCAGCAGCAGGCCCGTGTTACCGCGCCCTTTTTCCGCGACTATGTTAAAAATCTTGTCACTACCCAACTCGGCATCAGCGAAGAGCAGCTGGATCATGGCGGTCTGAATATCTATACGACGCTGGATCCCCATGCGCAGATCGCAGCGGAAGAGGCCGTCGCACAGGGAATGGACCCGCAAAGCGAGCTGGAAACGGCACTTGTATCCATTGATCCCCGCACGGGCTATGTCAAAGCCATGGTTGGCGGCAAGAATTATAAAACAAGCCAGTTTAATCATGCGCTCGCCAAAACACGCCAGCCGGGCTCCTCCTTCAAACCAATCATGTATTTGGCAGCCTTGTCTTCGAAAACAATGACCGGATTGAGTACGTTCAATAGTGAGCCGACTTTATTCCACTATGACAACAACCGGAAGACATACCAACCCAGCAATTTCGGAGAAAAATATTTGGGCGAGATCAATATGCAGGAGGCTATCGCTGCATCAGACAACATATATGCGGTCAACACGCTCCTTAAGGTAGGTGCTGACAACGTCATTACTATGGCCCAAAAGCTTGGGATTATCAGCCCGCTTCAATCCGTTCCATCCCTGGCGCTTGGCACTTCGCCGATCAGTCCATTTGAAATGGCCTCCTCCTTCGCCGTGATGAGTAATGCCGGTAAGCGCATGCCTCCTGTCGCCGTGCTTAAAATCACCGATGCCGCAGGCGAAGTACTGTACCAGGCCCCGGAAACAGCCGGTGAACAAGTTGTTGATCCTGCGGCAGCCTACGTGCTTACACATCTCATGGAAAGCGTATTTGAGTCTGGCGGGACCGGCAGCCGTGTCTCCTCCCTTATCAAAAGACCTGTTGCCGGTAAAACCGGCACAACGGATACCGATGCCTGGATGGTCGGCTATACGCCGGAACTGGCGACCGCCGTCTGGGTCGGCTATGACAAAGGCCGTGATATTTCTACTATGGATGGTCACCGGGCAGCCCCAATCTTCGCACAGTTTACCGAAAAGGCACTGGAGAATGTACCCCCGAAAATTTTTGCCATACCAAGCGGAGTAGTCACCGTGTATGTGGATGAAGCGTCAGGCAAGCTGGCCTCCGCCGATTGCCCGGCCAAGAAGCTTGAGGTGTTCATTGCCGGCACAGAACCGACCGAATACTGCTCGCTTCACGGCGGAGAGAAACAGCAGCCGACTACAAAAAGCGGCAGCCCTGAAGAGCGCTCCTGGTGGAGCGACTTCAAACGTTGGCTGACAGAATAATAGAAGCGAATAAGGCCTCCTCGCGGTCATTCACATGATCACGGGGTTGGCTTTTTTTAATCGAAGCTCACGCTAGACCTCCTTCATCCCGCGTGATACATTAGGATTGCATCCAGGATATGGGTGATTGCATCCAGGATATGGGTGATATTCGCTATGATATTTTGTAGATAAGGGAGACTCCGAATGGCCAAAAAAATCATGTGGATCCTCGGTAGTATCGTGCTTGCCGCCGTTTTGTTCGTAGGTGGGTTTTTACTGTATGTGACATTGACAGATTATAAGCCGGAGGCAACGGAGCCCGTTGCAATCACGGATAACCAGGAGAACATGCTGCAAAAGGAGACCGCGTTCACCGTCACGACGTTTAATATCGGTTATGCCGGGCTGGATAAGGATGAAGACTTCTTTATGGACGGCGGAACTCAGTCACGCTCACGCAGCAAGATACAAACGGTTCTAAATCTGAACGGCATTGGAACCTTTTTAAAGAGCAATCATTCCCATATGATCTTTCTTCAAGAAGTTGATATCAAGTCATCGCGCAGCTATAACATTGATGAGGTTGGTGCTTTGCAGAATTTCCTTAAGGGCTATAGCTACTCCTATGCGGATAATTACAAAGTGCCTTGGGTTCCCGTGCCGGTGATGCAACCTATGGGCTCTGCTCATAGCGGGATGCTGACACTCTCTTCCTATAAAAGCACCAGCGCGACCCGTTATGCTCTTCCCGGTAAAGAAGCATGGCCGCAGCAGTTGTTCGACCTGGACCGGGCCTTTATCGAAAACCGTATTCCCGTGGAGAATGGAAAAGAGCTTGTCCTTGTCAATCTTCACCTGTCTGCGTTCGATAAAGGGGGAAGCATCCGCAAGCAGCAGCTGCAATTTTTGGGTGAATATATAAAGAAAGAAGCCAAGAAGGGTAATTATCTGATTGTGGGAGGCGACTGGAATCACTCGCTGCCCGGAACCGATCCTAAAGCGTTTAAAGCTACCCAGGACTGGCCGGAGTGGCTGCAGCCGTTTCCTGAAAGCTTCAAGCCGGAAGGCTTCCAGTGGGCGGTGGACAAAAACACACCCTCTGTACGGACGGTGGATGTCGCTTATCAGGAGGGCGTGAATTTCCGGGCTGTCATTGACGGCTTTCTCGTCTCTCCAAATGTGGAGATTGTTAAAGTCGAGGGCCACGACTTGAAACATGAGCACAGTGATCACAATCCGGTTACGGCTCAATTTAAATTGAAGTAAAGCCAGGAGGCGCTGTGACATGCACAAAACGAATCTGATCAGCCCTTCTCTGCTGTCGCGGACAGCACTGGAGGCAGCCCCGCTTCTGCTTGGACAAACGCTGGTCCGCGTGACCGAGGACGGCGAAATCCGCTGCCGCATTATAGAGACCGAGAGCTACGGAGGCGCAGAGGATCAGGGAAGCCATGCCTTTGGCAATCGGCGTACTGCGCGGACGGAGGTCATGTTTGCCGCAGGTGGTATCGCCTATGTGTACCTGATCTATGGTATGTACTCCTGTCTGAATGTGGTTGTGGGGGATAAGGATGATCCACAGGCAGTTCTTATCCGTGCCGTAGAGCCTTTAAGTGGTATGGATGAAGAGCTTATGTGGAGATACCGGGGGCCAGTTTCAGGAAAGACAGTCGGTCTAAGCAATGGACCCGGCAAGCTGTGCCGCGCACTGCGCATTGACAGAAGCCTGAATGGATGTTCGTTGAACCAAATGAATAAACCTCTTCGTATTGAGAGCGGAGATCCCGTGCGGTATCTTCCTATTGTGGCGTCTCCGCGGGTCAACATCGATTATGCCGGTGACTATGTATCGAAGCCATGGCGCTTCTATATAGAAGGAAATCCGTATGTATCCGTCAAAGATAAACATCCGATTCCGTTTAGACAAGCATAAATCTTCATTTATAAAAAAGGGTCTGACCTACTCTTGTTGATTACAACAAGCAGTCGGCAGACCCTTTTGATATTTTCGATGCCTCTTCGAAGATTAAGCCTCCAGCGCTTGCTTCAGCTCTTCAGGAGACTTCTCCCACCATTCCTCGTTATGGGAAACCAGCAGGTCCTTAAGCAGCTTCTTCTCCTCGGCACCTAACTCATCCAGCATAAATTTGCGTTTGAGGGCAGAATCCATCCGGTTGACATGCTCCGCGAGAATTTTCCAGCCCCGGCGCTCTTCCTCATCAACCCACATCTCACTGGCTGTGGCTCCGCCGTAGAACTGACCGTCCTCATTACGATCAACCGCTACCCAAATGATCCACACCTGGCGTCCGTTTGGTACATCTTCACGGTTTGCGGAAAAACGGATCCGGCGTTCCGGCTTACTTTTGGCATGCATGGCACCGATGTCAATCGTCGCCACGCCGCGGTCAATAATGACCGGCGAAATATTATTCAGATCAATCGAACCTGCACCAAATCCCATTTTATGCTTGCTCTTGCCACTGACAATATTCAGTGCGATTTGTTTTTTGCCTATCTGCTCCTTATTATCCATACCCTCGTGTTCCTCCTATTAGAAAAACGTCTACTCGGGCTTGCCTCTCGCTGAAGCGGGAGCCGCGTTTTTGCGGAACTGACCGAATAGGCATCCTGCTTTGATATTTTGATATCCATGAACTTAATTTTATTTTAACTAATAATCGCTGGAATGCCAACATATACATGCTTTAGATGCTTGTCAACGGGAGGTATTCGTATATGGCTCCAGCACGCGCCAAAATCGTCATTTCGTCGTTACTCGCCCTTTGTATCCTGCTCGCGGGAACAGGGTGGCTCTTCTTCAGGGATACACCGGAAACACAGCCTTCCTATGCTCCGGATCAGGCCAAGCCTCCCAAGGTATCCACTCCGATTGTTCAGCAAGAGAGCGTACAAAAACCAACGGCTGAGATTCTCAGCAAGCGGGTTGTGGAATACCACATCGACACGACACTCGATCCGGAGAACCGTGTGATCAAAGGAACCCAGACGTTGACATGGACTCACCCCGGGAAAAAAACAGTGAACGAGCTGTACTTTCATCTGTACCCCAACGCCTTCTCATCCATGGACTCCACTTTTATGAAAGAATCTGGAGGCAAGCTCCGGAATGACTCCATGCCTGCGGACGGCTTTGGCTCCATGACCATTACCGATATGAAAACTGCTGAAGGCCTTTCACTTATGCATCGTATCCAGTATGTCCAACCTGACGACGGCAACGCAAAGGACAAGACTCTTGTCAAAGTCCGGCTTCCTAAACCCGTCAAGGGTGGAGAAAGCATCACGCTCAGCATCCAGTTTGAGGTCAAGCTCCCTAAAATATTCGCCCGAATGGGTACCGCGGACGATTTTGTCATGGCCGGACAGTGGTTCCCAAAAATCAGCGTCTACGAGCCTGCGGGCGTGAGGGGGCGGACGACAGAGGGCTGGAATTTGCATCAATACCATGGGAACTCCGAATTTTATGCTGACTTTGGCATCTATAGCGTCCGCATTCATGTACCGGACAACTATATCGTCGCCGCAACCGGATTTCCTGTACAGGCCGCACAGGTTCGCAACAACGAAAAAATCTATCAGTTTTATGCCGACGATGTTCACGACTTTGCCTGGGCAGCGTCACCAAACTTTGTTGTCGCTGAGGAGCCCTTCTCCTCTGCCGAGGTACCGGGCGTAAAGATCAAGCTTTATTTGGACCCTGCTCATAAGGACTTGAAGGAAAGATATTTCTTCGCCGCCAAAGCTGCTCTCAAATACTTCAGCAAATGGTATGGTTCATACCCTTACTCTACCTTGTCCATAGTCGTTCCGCCTGAATCAGGCAACGGGGCTGGCGGGATGGAATATCCAACGCTGGTAACAGCCTTCGGCGCCAAAGACGAATCACCCGGTTATGATCTGGAACGGACGGTCATCCATGAGATCGGACATCAATATTTTTACGGCATGCTAGCCAGCAATGAGTTTGAAGAGGCATGGCTGGATGAGGGTTTCACTTCATACGCTGAGGATAAGCTCATGGAGCAGGAGTATGGCGTTATTCCAAACCTGCCGATCCAAGCCTCAATCATTTCTTCACCCATGTCTTTAACGCAAGAAGCATGGAAATACGGCTCACAGGATCAATACGCGCTCAACGTTTATTACCGCGCCAAGCTGCTTCTGAAAGGGATGGAACAGCAGGTCGGCTCGCAGACCATGAGTAAAATTATGAGCACCTATGCTAAAAAGTACCGGTTCAAGCATCCTGCAACAGCTGATTTCCAAAAGGTGGTCGAGCAGGTTACCCATGAATCGTGGCAAACCTTCTTTGACCAGTATGTATACGGCAATCAGATGGCCGATTTCGCAGTAGACTCCATCTCTGTACACAAAAATGACAACGATACAGCACCTGTCTATGAATCCACCGTCAAGATTTCGAAAAAGGGTGGCGACTATTCTGAGGTTCCGATCATGTTCACCTTTACCGACGGCCATACGCTGAACAAGGTTTGGAACGGAACAGGTGACAGCGCCGAGTTTAAGCTGGAATACAGCGCGCCGCTGGCCTGGGCAATGGTTGATCCGAAATACTCGATTGTGATGGAGAACAAGCATATTAACAACTATTTAAAGGCGGATATGGATAACAAGGTGCTGATCCGCTGGAACTTGAGCATCACCAAGCTGATTGAGACTCTGCTTGGAAGTCTGTCCTGGTGAGGTGAGAACTGGTGAAATCCCATATTTCAAATGGCTGGAAAAGTCTTAAAAATCAATTTTATATCGTCATCATTCTCTTTTTGTACCAGCTGATCTGGGGATACTTCCTGTACCGTCTGGTCCATTCGGCCGTCGTTCCGCTGCTCATGCGCTATCCTGATCCACCACCCAATGAGCTGAGCCAACTGCTCTACTATATTGAAGGCAAAATGAGCCTGTCCACGAGCGGAACCGTTCATACGTACGTCTGGATCCTGATCTCCATGTGCGTGCTGCGCATGCTGGCCACTCCCTTCATCCATGCTGGGATCTTCTACGGACTGCACCGGGAACGTGAAGGTGAAATTGGTCTATACTTCTTCCAGGGGATGAAACGCCATGGAAAGGTCGTGTTTTTATTCCACCTGGTGGAATGGATATTGATTGCGGCACCTGCCTACTGGATCGTTCCTAAGATCTATGAGATTCTGCTGAACGGTATGCAGGTGCAAACCCTTGCCCTGCAAATCCTTCCTTATGCAGCAGCATGGCTCCTGTACAGCTATATCATTCGTCAGCTCAATCTCTTTATGCAGTTTGGCAAGACCGGCGGTACCGGCCTCCTTGCTCCCTTATGGCATTGTCTGCGCGGTTCGGCACCTTTAATCGGTATTTCGATTGTGCTTGGTATAACTAGTCTGCTCCTATTTAGTATCTGTACAGGCATCTCATTAATCTGGGCCGGGATCATCGCGCTCATTCTCCAGCAAGGCTATCACCTGGTCAGCTGTATGATGAGATTATGGGGTATTTCCGCCAAGTTTGATCTATGGCATCATCAGGCTCACAAAAATATAGAAAAATAAAAATTCTAATGGTTAATTTTTTGTCATCACTTCAATCCCTTGATAGAAGAAAAACCCCACCCTTCCACAAGGAAAGGGATGGGGTTTTATTTGTTTTTAAGTGCCGGATGTATTTGCCAAAGCGGCATTCCTCTGATACAATAATCCGGTACGAACTTAGTAACAACTTTGTAATAATTACTGTAACTATTCAAATTGTGCTGTAAACGAATTTCAACAACAACTACCAATTAATAAGATACCATGCCACCAGTCACTTTCAGGTGCTTGATCAAGGCCGAATTCCTTGGCACCAGGAAGCGGGGGAACCACTTTGGGTGAATTGATCTCGTAACAGAGGGATCATAGGGGACTACCTTCTACCGAATCCTTAAGCTAACCTCGCAGGCAACCGGAAGGGGTTTATGTTTTTGAAAAAGAAGTTTGCAGCAGCCGCACTTGGCTTAACACTTATGTTCTCGATGGGAACCAGCGTATTCGCGGATTCATCACTGAATAATGTTGTCCATAAAACGATCGGGGTTACTTACAAAACCGGCGGAACCACCACAAACGGGTTCGACTGTTCTGGTTTTACACGTTATGTATTTCAAAAGCTGGGTGTTTCCATTCCACGCCAATCCAGCGCCCAATTTAAAACAGGCACCGCAGTCTCCAAGAGCAACCTGAGAGCTGGAGATCTGGTATTTTTCAATACGACTGGCGCAGGCGTTTCCCATGTCGGAATCTACGTTGGTAATGGAAATTTTGCACATTCATCCTCTTCCAAGGGTGTTACAATCAGCAAACTAAGCAACAGTTATTTCGCCAACCGCTACATTGGCGCCAAACGAGTCATGAGCACTGCTAAATATAAAGCAGCTGTCTACAACTAATACTTACCCATAAACATACGTAATACTTACACGCCCGCGCTGGAGATTTTTGCCGAAATCCCCTACCGCGGGTTTCTTGTTACCTATTAGACGTATGAAACGGCTAATAGGTAACAACTTTTCATAAAAAAATTTATAAAAACTTCAAATATCTTTTCTCGCTTACCCCTCAATTACCCATCCCATCAACAAATAAACATATTTTCCTATAAAATCATCTAAATATTTCCTTATTTCTAAAAAAAATTGATTTTTTTCGCTTATTAATGATAGAAACAATTGCCAAATTAAAATTCCTTTGTTACAATAGTCCCAGTGAGTTAGTAACAACTTTGTAATCTTTGCAGAACCGTTTGAAAAAGAAACGTTTCCTGATTTATATAGTGTAGAGAATATATGCCGAATTTCCTCACACTAGGGAAGCGGGGGAACCATTACGGGTGAATTGATCTTGCAACAGAGGGATCATAGGGGACCTTCTACCGAATCCTTAAGCTAACCTCGCAGGCACCGGAAGGGGTATATTTGTTTGAAAAAGAAGCTTGCAGCAGCAGTCATGAGTTTTGCAATCGTATTTACCGTTGGAGCCGGAAGCGCTTTCGCAGACTCCAAAATGGACAAAGTCATTGATGATGTTATCGGTACGAAATACAAAACCGCAGGAACTACAACGAGTGGCTTCGACTGTTCCGGATTTACAGCATACGTATTCAAACATCTGGGCATTAACCTGCCGCATCAATCCGGATCACAGTTTAGTATGGGCTCGGCCGTTTCCCGCAGCGACCTGAGAGCAGGAGATCTTGTATTCTTCAATACCTCTGGCTCCGGCGTTTCCCATGTCGGAATCTATGTCGGCGACGGAAAGTTTGCACATGCCTCCACATCCCGCGGAGTTATGGTTAGTTCGCTAAGTGATAGCTACTACGTCAACCGCTACGTTGGCGCGAAACGAGTCATGAGCACGGATACTTATCAAACCGCCGCCGTTGATTCCGAAGACAATGATGACGTGCAGTAATGCTTTTTAGCATCTGCCAGGTTTGAACGAAAGCCCGTACCTTGAGATTTTTGCCGAAATCTCAAGTAGCGGGTTTTTTTGTCGGCATCTTTGCTGTATTTAATTACCAGGAACTGCCTACATTATTTCATTACCCCTCCTACTGGTAAATAAACATGTGAAATGACAGAGGTAAGGAATATATTTTAAAATATTTTCAAATCCTAAGGATCAGCGCTTTCTCTAACAAAAGGGGGCCTACGCTATGAGCGTTTCAAAAGATGTTTTCACTGTTGTTCCCATGAATCATGAGCAAGCTGAGATTTGCTGCAGTTGGAGATATGAACCACCTTACGACCGGGTTTATGGCTGGCTTCCTTGGGAGCAAATGGAGGCGCTCGGAATTGAGCTTGGAGATCCTGAAGTACGGAGACAGCAGTATATGTCTGTTCTGGACGCTGAGAGGGCTCTATGCGGCTTTGCACAGCTCTTCCCCATGGTGAATGTTATACGGCTCGGAATCGGCATGAGGCCTGATTTATGCGGACACGGACTGGGTAAAAGCTTTGTACATGCTATCATCCAGGCAGCGAGAACACGCTATGCCGGACTGCCTGTAGATTTGGAGGTCCAAGACTGGAATGAACGTGCCATCCGCACCTACCTTAAGGCAGGATTTGAGATTACCGACACTTATGAAAAGCAGACACCGGAAGGTATCGGCCGTTTTCACTGCATGGTCTATAAAGAAGATTAAATTGCGTCAATGATAAATGGTACAAAATTGTGTATTTTTAATGGCCTTTCCGCTGCTTTCGTTTACCTTTTTGTCACAAACTATTTGATGTACCGGCTTGTTCCGTTATAATGAAGAAATGAAGAACCGTAGTTTACATAGAAAGGACGAAAACGGATGCAAAAATGGATCTTGAGCGGTGTGTTAGCGATTGCATGTGTATTTGCCATCGTGCTCATGTTTACACTGCCTGGCAAAGAACAAGTTGCTGAAGAACAAAAACCAACGATGCCTGAAGTGACCATGGATGCTACAGCGGCTGAAGCAACGATTAAAGCCCAAAGCTGTATTAGCTGCCACGGTGACCAACTGCAGGGTGGTGTCGGACCTAACCTGCAAAAAATCGGCTCCCAGCTTTCTGCCGAAGAAATTTATACGATCGTTACTAAAGGTAAAGGCGGCATGCCTTCATTCAAAGACAAGCTGAAGAGTGAAGAAATTGCTAACGTAGCCCAGTGGCTCGCAGCCAAAAAATAATGATCCTTAAGAAATAAAAAAACACGCTTCGAGACCGTGAGGTCTTACCGAAGCGTGTTTTTTTTGCTGTACGAACGCCTGAGTCTAGCGTTTCTCGCCTGAGCGCATCTTTTCGAACAGTTCATTAAACTGATGCGCTTCCTTGATGTCAAGGGCGGTAATACCACCGTCATCCCAGGACGTCAGGCGTAATGTTACATTCTTATAATCAATCGAGATAAAAGGATGATGATCGAAGGCTTCAGATATCGCAGCAACCTCGTCGACAAATGAAATCCCCTTCATAAAGTTGGAAAAAATAAATTTGCGCACGATCCAGCGCCCTTCTTCCAGTTCCCAGCCTTCCAACTTCGCTAAATGTGCTTCCACTTCTTCTAGCGTATAAACCATATTCTTATTTCCTCCCTGAAACCAAACACCCTTCATGCAAGAGCGTAAAGGATGTGTCTTTACCTGGCTTTCCTTAACTTTTTCCATTGTATTCCGGTCATTAAATATTTATGAATATGGCCGTCCTCAAGGCCAAGCACTTGTTATATCTTAACACGCCAGATATTCAAAAATCCATTCGGCCCATGGACTAGATGAGTGGGACTACGGTCAGCTCCTCATCCCCGATCAACAGGTTAATGCGGTGGTTATCCTTGTCATACATAACGACACCGCTTCCAACTTCAATGACAGGCTCAGCACCCAAACCATAAAAGAGATCTTCCGCCAGCGCCTCATGTACCTCCCGCTTCTCATCGGGACTCAGCTGCTGCCATTCACCTTCTTCCATTTCAAAAAACTGATAGCTGTCAGGGATCTCACCCACTGCATTCGTCAGATCCTTCAAAATTCCGTCATAATCACGTCCATGCTTAACTCCCATAGCTATTCCCTCCGTCTGGTTACATATCGCCCTGATCTATGCAGGTCCCAACTCCGTTTGCTTTCAAATATCCCGATTTGTTCTGTCGATAATGAACGTCTGTTTTATCTATAGTTCATTTTATATAGGGTAGTGCTTGTATATTGGCCGTTTTAACCAAGCGATGATAGGACTGATGAACCCCTTTGTTTCATTATAACGGAAAAATCCCCTTAAAAAAAAAGAGAATCCTGACGATAAATAATATATTACGTTTCTTGGTGCAGCACATCATTTTGCAAGGATGCAAACATGGTGCACGAAAGGATTCAATTTTATTTCTCATGGATGAGGTGTGCAATGGAAATTTCAACAATTATCGGCCTGATACTCGGTTTGGTCTCGGTCTTTGTCGGCATGATACTCAAAGGGGCACCTTTGATATCTCTGCTTACCCCCGCCGCTTATGTCATTATTCTCGGGGGCACGGCCGCTACGTTATTTATTGGTTTTCCAATGTCAGAGCTTAAGAAATTTCCTAAGCTGCTGAAAATGGTATTTGTTAAGCAACGACTGGTAGAGCGCCGTGATTTAATCACAATGTTCATGGAATGGGCGTCCATTACCCGCCGTGAAGGACTTCTTGCCTTGGAAACCAAGGTGGAGGAGATCGATGACGACTTCCTGCGGAACGGCATGCGGATGATTATTGACGGCAATGACCAGGACTTTGTGCGTGATGTTTTGATGGAAGATATCACAGCTACAGAAGAACGGCACCGTGCGGGTGCACTGCTCTTTTCCCAAGCCGGTATGTATGCTCCTTCTCTCGGGGTGCTCGGGGCCGTTGTCGGCCTGATCGCCGCCCTGACCAAGATGGAGAATATGGGCGAGCTGGCGCATGCGATTGGTGCGGCGTTTATCGCGACACTACTTGGTATTTTTACAGGCTATGTGCTGTGGCACCCGATTTCCAACAAGCTGAAACGCTTATCCAAGAAGGAAATCGAACTGAAACTCATGATGATCGAAGGACTGCTGTCCATTCAATCCGGGGTTTCCACAATTGCAATCAGTCAAAAGCTTTCCGTCTTCCTAACCCCTTCCGAGCGCGCTCAAATGAATGAGAAGGAGGCTGCTGCAGGTGAGCAAAAAGACTAGACATGAGCCTCATGAGGAGCATGCCGATGAATCGTGGCTCCTTCCCTATGCCGACCTTTTGACCCTGCTGTTGGCGCTGTTCATCGTGATGTACGCTATGAGCGCCACGGATAACAAAAAATTCGAAGAAATGAGCGAAGCTTTTAACACAGCGCTCAGTACCGGCAATGGAGTTCTGAATTTCAGCTCGGCTCTGCCTTCGGACAAAAACCTCGATAAAGGCAAGAAAAACAGCGAGGAAAATGTCGTAAACAATGCCGACAAGCAAAAACAGAAATCCCAGCTGGCGAAACAGGAACAAGAAGACCTGGAGAAGCTGAAAAAGCAGCTCGATCAATATATTAGCAATAATGGACTGACCACTCTGCTCAATACGAAGCTGAATCAATCCCAGCTGACGATTACGATCAGTGACAACGCACTCTTTGCATCAGGCAGCGCTGTCGTGAAGCAGGAATCCCGGCAGTTAGCCGGAGCGATCAGCAATATGCTGCAGCAGTTCCCAACCTATAATGTGGTCGTGTCGGGCCATACGGATAATATGCCAATCTCTAACAGTGAGTATGCCTCCAATTGGGACTTAAGCTCCGACCGGGCGCTTCACTTTATGAAGATTCTACTGCAAAATGCAAAACTTGATCCGGTAAAATTCACTTCAACTGCTTATGGAGAATTCCATCCTATCGCTTCTAATGCGACGGACGCAGGCCGGGCGAAAAACCGCCGGGTTGAAGTGTCCATCATCCGTAAATATACGGATGAATCACAGCAAACATCGGATAAAACCAAATAACAACTTAAAAAGCTAAAAGCTGTATTATTCGTTATATACGATAAATACAGCTTTTAATCGTTATTTTCATTATTTAGCGTGATGGCCTCTACTGAAGTTCGTAATTGAGCAAACCGCTGAGTTCCTTTTTCTCAGCATCGGTCAAATCGCGCCATTTTCCCTTTGGGAGAGATCCCAGGGTGATATTCATAATCCGGATGCGTTGAAGCTTCCGCACGCTGTATCCAAAGGCGCTGCACATTCGGCGGATCTGCCTGTTCTTTCCTTCTGTCAAAATAATTTTGAACACCCGCTCGGATACACGTGTAATGATACATGGGCGTGTCATCTCACCTAGGATCTTCACGCCTCCGGCCATCCCCGTTAGGAATGAGGTCGTAATGGGCTGATCGACCGTCACGATATATTCCTTCTCATGCTTGCCCTCGGCCCGCAGTATTTTATTGACGATATCCCCGTCGCTGGTCATGAGAATGAGCCCTTCCGAATCCTTGTCCAGCCTTCCGATCGGAAAGATCCGCTCGGTATGCCCTACAAAATCAACGATGTTGCCTTTGATATGCTGCTCTGTCGTACTCGTAATGCCCACAGGTTTATTCAGGGCAATGTAGACATGACTTTTATTCTTCTCATTCAGAGGACGGCCGTCAATGCGCACATCATCCCCTTCCTCCGCTTGGCTGCCGAGAACCGCTGGCTCGCCATTAATGGTTACTTTACCGCTCTCTACCCACTTATCCGCTTCGCGACGGGAGCAGAACCCTGTCTCACTAATAAATTTGTTAATCCGCAATGGGCTCTTCCCCCTTATGATTTGGTCTGTTCTGTATCTCCTGCCAAAGGCAATATGATGTCAACCCGGGTTCCTTGCCCCGGCTTACTGAATATTTCCATCATCCCCTTATGGCCTTCAATAATACCTTGGCTGATCATGAGCCCAAGGCCTGTACCATTTTCCTTGCTGGTAAAGAAGGGTTCACCCAGCTTCGGCATGATATGGCTCGGAATACCAATGCCCTGGTCGGTAATGGTTATCCCAATTTCCTCAGGATTTAGTCTGAATAATTCTATTCTGATGATACCGCCGTTTTCCATAGCTTCAATCGAGTTTTTGATGATATTAATAAAAACCTGCTTCATCTGATTCTCTTCGCAATGCACTTTGAAGTCCTCCTGCTCGAATTCAAATTTGAATTCGATGCCGAATAAATGTGCTTGGCTGTCGAGAAGAGAAATCACATCATTTAAAATACTCCGGATGCTCTTCACCTGAAATTGAATGGCCTGCGGCTTGGCCAGAATCAGAAACTCGCTAACGATCAGGTTAATCCGATCCAGCTCCGACAGCATAATCTCATTATGGAGCGGCGATAAGCGATTATTCTCACGCTGCAGCTGCAAAAATCCTCGCAGAGTCGTCAGTGGATTGCGTATCTCATGCGCTACGCCTGCGGCAAGCTGTCCCACCGTAGTCAGCTTTTCAGAGCGCCGCAGGAGCTCGTCCATCTTATTGCGTTCTGTCATATCTCTAGAGACGCTAATAAAAGAAATAATATTGCCGTCCTCATCCTTTACAGGAGCCGTACTTATACTTACCTCAACCAGAGAGTCATCTCTTTTCAGGCGCAGCGTTTCCGTTGGTGGCAGCTGATCGCCTAATCGCAATGCTTTCAGCCTCTGTTGCTCTTCATCCTCCAGGAAGTCGGGGACAATCTTCAGACGCCTACCGAGCACCTCGGAGCTGCTCCAGCCATAGAGATTTTCAAAGGCCTTGTTAACCTGAAGAACACGGCCTGACCAATCGACGGTATGGATCGCATCCGCCGTTTGCTGGATAATTGACTCCAAATGATCTTTTACCGATTTGTTCTCCTCTACTGCCTGCTTCAGCTGGTTCGTGTAATCGCTTAAGCTGGCGGTCATGGTATTAATCTTCGAGGACAGCAGACCCAGCTCATCCTTGCTGTTGATGATAAGAGGTGTGTCGAAATGCCCTTCCGATACATGCCTGACCTTCACCAGAATAGACTTAATCGGGCGAATAAAATAGCCGGCCAGCACATAACTTCCAATGATAACAACCAACAGCAGGACCGCCGATATCGCAATGTAGTTAAATAACTGTTCATGAAGGATCTGTGAAATGATCTGATAGTCCATGACAATGCTGATAATGTAAACCGATTGATCGGGATTAAAAACCGGAATGAAACTTTTAATTACCTTCTCCCCATGAATACGGGTATCGAATACAACATTGGAGCCTGTTTTAACGGCTTGGGATACGGCTTGCTTGTCCTTGGATACATCTCCGTAATTATAGGTACCATATTGAATCGGACGGTTTCGTAATTTTATATTAAAACTGTCAAATCCATTATCCGTCATGCGCTCATTACCAAATGTCTGCGGATTGATGCATGTGATCTCCAAAATTTGCGGGTTCACTACCTTGGTCTTGTCCAGGACAGCCTCTGGACTTACCATCTTGGCATAATCGTTGACGGCATCGCTTCTGATATAAGGGTCAATCATATAATTTCGTTTGCCATCATAGTAATAGCCCCATTTGTCGATATAACCGGGGTTTGATGTTGAATATTCAAAAGGGCCTGACCAAAACTTATCTATATACATTCCTTGTGATACCGTAACCTTCTGCATGTTAAACAGCTGTTTAAATGCAGTGAACCAAAATCCCCAATCCTGTGTGGACATGCCTATTTCCTTAGGATCAGAGGATTTAATAATGACCACATCTTCTCTAGTGCGCACCATAAGGGAAATATCGGTTACGCCTACTTCCTGGCTCAGCTTTTTAAGCTTGTTGTTGTCGATATCATGATAATCCTCCGGCAGCTCTTTGGCTGCCAATATCGAGGCCATCCTAAGCATTTCGCCGATCTGGCGCTCGACATAATCTGAACTGTATCGGCTTTGCTCAATGGATGCAGCGACCTGCCTGGCAGCGATAAGCATTTTGCTCTCACTGTCCTTCTTCAGATTGGCTTGTGTCGTGTAGAAGCTAAGAAGTATGTATAAAAGCAGTATCAACAACAAGGAGCCAGACATGATGAGGGTTATTTTATTTTTAATGGACAAAGGACCACCTCTTGGCAAGGAAAGCTCTGAAGCTAAATAAATACACCTTTCATCATAACTCCAAACCCTCTCATTTGAAAAGACTGCCTTAAAAACTGGATCGCTTCTTATAACCCGGAAAAAGCGGAAATTAATCACTTTAGATTGATATTCGGCTAATCCTTCTCTAAAATAAGAAGATGATTTATACACTTTATACACATATCCACATTTTATCAAGGAATAATTGTGGATAAATCTGTGAGTAACGAAATTGTTATCCACAAAAATATTCACAGCATGTTAACAACCGAATATTTGTTCGCTGAATAAACCGTTTTTTGACAAGAGGAGGCTTTTAACCTTGAAAGAACAACAGAAGCATCCCCTTACTGTGGATGAAACTGTGGATAAAGTTGTGCATGAGTATTGGATGAGGGAAGCCATGATGCAGGCTAAACTGGCTGCAGATATTGGCGAGGTTCCGATTGGGGCCATTATTGTGCGCGGGGAAGAAATTATCGGACGAGGATACAATCTCCGTGAAACCTCACAGGATGCCACCGCACATGCGGAAATTGTGGCCATCCGGGAAGCCAGCCAAACCATCGGAGCCTGGCGCCTACTCGATTGCCGTCTTTACGTGACGCTTGAACCTTGCCCCATGTGTGCAGGAGCCATTGTTCAGTCTCGAATTCCGCAGGTGATATACGGAACTGGAGATCCGAAGGCTGGATGCGCCGGTACACTGATGAATCTGCTGCAAGAGCCGCGTTTTAATCACCGCACGGAAGTTATTGAGGGTGTACTGCAGGAGGAATGCTCCTCCATGCTAACGCAGTTTTTCCGCAAGCTGCGTAAGAAGCCATAAAAACATCTTATCGGTTGATCCGAAAAAATATAAAAGGCCTGGCCGGGGTTCATCCCGGCCAGGCCTTTTATTGTATCGGTTTTCAGCGCTTAGTAAGACGCACTGCCCATTTGTTTTTGGAGCTCATCCATGGTGATAACTTCGCTGTCTTTTGGAATGCCGATTTTAAAGGTTTGTTTTTCGTTAACCTTGCTGTATTGGTTCGTCATTTGCATCGAAAGCATCATGTTATCCTTGGTTTCAGGATCATTCATTTCAACGTTGACAACAGCATCCTGGTAGGAAGGGAAATCCTTTTTGTCAATGGCTGTATTCACGTTAAACTGGTTAATCTTCAGGTAATTCTTAAGGTCGTTCAGCCCTTTACTGAGCTCATCCTGATTCGCCGAATTCAGATCTGATTTCGCTTTATCAATATCTTCTTTTGTCAGACCCAGCATTTCGCGGTACTCATCCTTCGCAACGATATCCAGAATTTTAGGCATCGCCTTGTTCACGAAGATTTCCGCTGCTTCCTTTACGTTCTCGTTGGTTACATAGAACTGAACCACTTGCTTGGCATCTACACCCTCAGGCAGGTTCGCGTCCTTAACTTTAATGTCTTTGAAGTATTTGTTTCCGTCATATTCACCGTATAACGTATTCATGATTTCATTGGAGAGCTGCTGTGTTTTCTTCGTATCCATTGAATCTGGATTGAATTTCGTTCCCTCTTGCTCAGCCAGTTCCTTCATATCTAGAACCAGATATTTACCAACTACGTCTTCCGGAATTGGCAGCATTGGAATGCTTGGAATTTTAACATACAGCTTTTCCTTAGTCATTACCATTGGAATATTAAAGCTCATGGACATATCGCCCTTCAGATTAATACCCATGGTAAGCTCAGTTTGCATCGGATCGTTTTGATATACCCCATCAACTGTCAATTCCGCATTTTTGAGCATGCTCATTACTTGCTCGGTAGCCGCCGTGTTTTCAGTATCCGCGCTGGTTACCTTCAAATCTTTAATGACCACCTTGCTTTTCATTTCATATGAAGTCATCTTCATCGCATTCCCCGTTGCGCTCTTCATCGCGTCTTTCGGTTCCTGCTTACTCGTGCATCCTGCAAGGACCACCGTCATGGACATGAGCAGTGTAAGAATCAGGATAGCAAACTTCTTGTTCATGGATTTCTCTCTCCTCTCGGTTCTCTAAAACGATAACGCACCTATTAATCATAAACGATTTTGATCTTAACTGAAACAGATTTCTGGAAATTTTATGTTTGCAAATTAAGTAATTTCCTTTTTTTCCTGTTGCGTGAGCTCACATTTTGTAATACGGCACTATTCTTATGAGGTTGCAAAAATACGGAAAATGACAGCTGCTTCGTATTTTTTCACATATAACGACCATAAAAATTCAACAAAAAAAGCACTCCAGCGGATGCTGGAATGCTTTTTGCAGTTTCCAATTTTGCGAGAGATTTTAGCCCTCTTTATTCAAATGATCCACATGATTACGGTTTTTAACCTTTTTCGAGCCAGAAAGTGGCTCCTGCATCGAGTTTCCACCGGTGTTCCGGTGATGCTCGCGCTGTTCTTCCCTCTGGGCTTCAGGTACGGGAATCGCTTTTGGTTTGCTCATCGGTATTCCCCCCATTTTGGATTAAGAATGCGGATGTGTCAGATCCGCGGGCTTGTGATGATTGCGGGCGTCTTCATGCCGGCGATCGTTTTCGTCCTGCTGGATTTGCTGAGCATGATGGCTATTTACAGGTGCTTCGTTCAGCTCATCAATGACATTGCTCAGGTTCTTATCCAGTCCGGGTTTGGCCTTAGTCATCTTCTTCCCTCATTTCCCTTTTAAGAGTGATGAGTCACATCATGGAGTGCTTGAGCGCATTCATGGATCTGACGGGAATACCCCTGTGCCATATCCTGAATGATCTCTGTTCTTTCATCCACTGTTCTTCCATCCCGCTCCACATCCACCAAATCGACCTTTACTTCACGCGTATCCATATAAGAGCACTGGAAGTCAAAGGAGTACATTTGGCGCCCTGCGGAATCAATATGGATTCTGAGGGCATTAGGGTTTGCCTCATCAGCGAGGACCTGGGCGGAATCCGACGGATCAAGGTTTTGCGGCAGCTGCGACTGCCAGGCATGGACTAACTGGTTTTGGTTTAGTTGAAAATCTCGGTTCATTTCATCACACCTCCCCTACACTTTAATGTGCGGAGAAGCTTAAAAATTTATTCGTTATGATAAGCATCATCGCGCGATCCGAATTGATTCCCAAGAAGAAAAAAGGGCATAAAAAAAGAAGCCATTCTTTTAAAGAAATGACTTCTGTCGTTGTTATATATGGCGGAGAGGATGGGATTCGAACCCATGTGGAGTTGCCCCCTAACGGTTTTCAAGACCGCCCCGTTATGACCGCTTCGGTACCTCTCCAGGTGGTAAAAGAATTTTTCAATTACATAAAGCGTAACAAAAATATCTTACCACAGATTTTTATTATGATCAAGCTTTATTTATTTTTAGGACTAATAACCTTCACATTGCCCATGTAAGGCTGCAATACCTCAGGTACTGTCACGCTACCGTCAGCCTGCTGATAATTCTCCAGAATGGCAGCGACTGTTCGGCCAACTGCAAGCGCAGAACCATTCAGTGTATGCACAAATTCAGGCTTGGCTTTCGGTTCAGGACGGAACCGGATATTCGCCCGGCGAGCCTGGAAGTCCTCCGTATTGGAACACGAAGAGATTTCACGGTACATACCGCTCTCAGGCAGCCATACTTCGAGATCGTAGGTTTTTGCGGCGGAAAACCCCATATCACCTGTACAAAGCGCCAGCACGCGATAAGGCAGCTTCAGAAGCTGCAGCACATGCTCAGCATTGGCAGTCATTTTCTCAAGCTCTTCATAAGAGGAATCCGGAGACACAAGCTTCACCAGCTCTACCTTGTTAAATTGATGTTGACGAATCAGTCCGCGGGTATCACGGCCTGCCGAACCGGCTTCAGAACGGAAGCAAGAGCTGTACGCAACAAAATGCTTCGGCAGATCCTCTGTTGACAAAATTTCATCGCGGTAATAGTTCGTTACAGGCACCTCAGCAGTAGGGATCAGGTAATAATCCGTGTCACGGATTTTGAATAGATCCTCTTCAAACTTCGGCAGCTGGCCTGTGCCACGCAGACTGTCTCCATTTACGATGTAAGGCGGAAGCATCTCCACATAACCATGCTCACTGCTGTGCAGATCCATCATAAAGTTAATCAGAGCACGTTCCAGACGCGCCCCAAGTCCCTTATAAAAGGTAAAACGCGAGCCCGTTACTTTGGCTGCTGCTTCAAAATCAAGAATGTCCAGAGCCTGTGCAACGTCCCAGTGAGCCTTGGGTTGAAAATCGAATTCCGTTGGCTCTGCCCAGCGGCGAACTTCCACATTCTCCTCTTCGGAAGCCCCAACAGGGACCGACTCGTGCGGAATATTAGGAATCGCCATCATCAGATCAGAAATGGAAGCCTCAAGCTCACGGACTTCTTCATCCATGGCTTTGATCCGATCTGACACTTCACGCATCTCAAGGATTAATTCTTCCGCGTCCTCCTTGTTCTTTTTCCGTTTAGCTACTTCACCCGACACGGTGTTACGGCGGTTTTTCAGTGCTTCACTTTCCTGCAGCAATTCTCTGCGGCGCGTATCAAGCTCAGGAAAACCTGCGATCAAATCCAGCGATTTGTTGCGGTTCTTCAGCGCCTGTTCGACTTTTGCATAGTCGCTCCGCAATATTTTGACATCCAGCATTGGACAATTCCTCCTAAAAATCTTGCATGTATCCTTACTTCATAAAACTAAAGAAATCTTCTAAGATGTACTCCCGTTTACATACACATCAAAAAAATAACCCCGACCCTTGTGGAGATGCCCAGCCTGCCATCCGGTTTGCACCGGAGAGGCAAGCTGTATCATTCCCCTTATCTAAAGCTTACCCTATTGGGGCCTTTAGATATCATAAAAAGAGTCAAGGTGTCTGTCATGTTATATATCGGTATAAAGGCAGGCTTCTATGACGCTCGGCTGGCCTTTACCATATCCACGAAATACTGATGGAACCGGTAATCATCGGTGAGCTCCGGATGGAATGAAGATGCCAGTAAATGCCCCTGTCTAGCCGCTACGATCTCACCATTGTAAGAGGATATTACATCCACTTGTTCTCCCACGCTGCGAATTAATGGCGCTCGAATAAACACAGCCCGGACTGGCTCATCGACCCCTTTGATATCCAGGTCGGTCTCAAAACTCTCCCGCTGGCGTCCAAAGGCATTACGGGCTACGGTCATATCCATCAGCTCCAAGTGAGCCTCTTCCTGACCTTCTATCGATTTGGCAAGCACGATCAGGCCCGCGCAAGTCCCAAAAACAGGCTTACCCTCCGCGGAGAACTGGCGTATGGCATCCATAAAATCGTATTTACGCATCAGCTTGCCGATTGTCGTGCTTTCACCGCCAGGGATAATCAGGCCCTGAATCTCCTGAAGCTCTTCCTTTTTCTTAATCGCGACGCCTTCTGCGCCAGCAAGCTCAATGCTGCGAATATGCTCTGCTACGGCACCCTGAAGTGCCAATACCCCGATTTTCATATGTCGTTAGCCTTCTCTCTCGTTTACCAGCCGCGATCCGACATCCGTTCAGACGGACTCAGCTTCGAAATCTCGATGCCTTTCATTGGAGCACCCAGGTTCTTCGAAACCTCAGCAATCAGCTTGTAGTCTTGGAAGTGAGTCGTTGCCTCAACGATCGCTCGGGCAAATTTTTCAGGGCTGTCCGATTTGAAAATACCGGAGCCTACGAATACGCCGTCTGCACCCAAATGCATCATGAGCGCGGCGTCAGCTGGTGTTGCCACTCCGCCTGCAGCAAAGTTTACAACTGGCAGCTTGCCGTTTTCATGTACGCCAACGAGAAGGTCGTAAGATACGCCCAGGTTTTTCGCTTCGGCATAAAGCTCGTCCTTCGACATGTTTTGTACTTTACGGATTTGGCTGTTAATAAAGCGCATATGGCGGACAGCCTCAACAATGTTGCCTGTTCCCGGCTCACCCTTTGTACGGATCATGGATGCACCCTCGCCGATACGACGCAGCGCTTCACCCAGATCTTTGGCTCCGCATACGAACGGAACTGTAAAATCCCATTTGTCGATGTGGAATACTTCATCTGCCGGAGTCAACACTTCACTCTCGTCAAGATAGTCCACACCCAGAGATTCCAGCACTTTAGCTTCCACAAAGTGACCGATACGGGCTTTTGCCATAACCGGGATGGATACCACTTTCATCACTTCTTCGACAATCGTCGGGTCAGCCATGCGGGCTACGCCGCCGGCTGCACGAATATCGGATGGTACGCGTTCCAAAGCCATAACCGCTGTTGCACCTGCGGCTTCAGCGATTTTTGCCTGTTCAGCATTCATGACGTCCATGATGACGCCGCCTTTTTGCATTTCTGCCATACCTCTTTTGACTCTCGAAGTTCCCGTTTCCATGTCTACGCCTCCCGAAATGTATATCATGTCATCTGTTTTCCCTCTATAAGTAGATAGGAAAGTACAGTTCCACATTCAATTTGACTAGCTCGAAATTAAGAAAACCCTCTTACCGCTGTATTCTTTTCAGAACGCAGTTACTGATATCTTAAAAAAGATTTTTAATCCCGTTAAACAGGTCGCCAAACATGTCTTTGATTGCACGGAAGAACAAACGGAACCAGCCGCCCTTTTCCACTTCCTCGGAAGTGACCAGGTTCACCGTTTTGGTCTGTGCCTTATCGATGCCTTCGGCTTTATAGGTGTAGGTAATCGTACCGACCTTGGTGCCTTTTTTGATTGGCGCTACAAGGCCGTCCGCTTTATCCAGCTTGGTTGTGAACTTAACGCCTTTGGCTTCTGCGCCTTTAGGTACGATAAAGCTGATATCACCGTCGGTCACAACGCCAACGCTGGTCTCAACGCCCTTTTTGACAGGAACGGAATCCAGACCTTCCACTTTGGATTTGCTTGCTACAACCTGTTTAACGTCAAAGTTATCGAAGCCGTAATCGAGAAGTTTCTTGGTTTCCGTAAAACGGTGAGCCTCGGAGTCGGCCCCCATGACGACGCCGATCAGGCGCACACCGTTACGGACTGCCGTTGATGTGAAACAGTTACCCGCGTTTTGCGTATGCCCTGTCTTTAGACCATCCAACCCTGGGTAAGCATAAGCTTTGAAATTCTGAATATTCTTGTTGCTTTCCAGCATCCAGTTATAGTTAATAATTGGAGCTTTATCCCGTTCACGGAATTTATACGATTGAATCGAAGTATATTTGGCATAATCCGGATGGTCGGTAACAATATGCTTGCCCAGAATGGCCGCATCCATTGCCGACATGACATCTTCTTTATCGGTGTCCGGCCGGAAGTCTTTCGGCATGTCAGCTCGGTCAAGACCTGTTGCATTAATAAAATAGGCCGTCTTCATACCCATTTCCTGAGCGGTCTTGTTCATCAGCTTCACAAACTCCTGCTCGGTTCCCGATACCTTCTCGGCCAGTGCAACCGTTGCGTCGTTTGCGGAACCAACAGCCATCGCTATGTACAGTTCCTCTACGGTATGTACGTCCCCTTCAGCAAGAAAAATACGCGAGCCGATGGTTTCTTCGGAGTTTTTGCCTACGGTGACCTGATCCGTCCATTTCAGCTTCCCCTGCTTGATCTGTTCGGCGACGATGTACTCCGTCATCATTTTGGTCATGCTTGCCGGAGGCAGTGGCTCATCCGCATTCATGGCATAGAGAATTTGACCCGTTGTCGGCTCGATTAATACCGCGGACTTCAGGTTCAGTTCAGGCTTTTGAATGCTGCTTGCAGTGCTTGTCGCGGTGCTGGTTGCAGCAGTGCTTGCCGGAGCAGCGAATACCATGGCCGCAGGCAATGCGGACAAACATAACATATTCAATAGCATAACCGAAGCTACGCTCTTTTTAACGAGATGACGTTTGTGTTTTTGTTGTCCCGCCTTCCGGCTTGGACGATTCCAATGCTTACTCAATGAATGTATAACTCCCCTCTTGCCTAACTTAAATTCTTACTTGTTCTATTCTATCACAGGGGATAAAGCAAAAAAAGACAGACAGGGCGAAATTCGACCTGTCTGTACAAGAAGATGTTGGATTTATGCAAACATCCTTCTGAATTATACGGAATAGTTTGGAGCTTCTTTGGTAATTTGTACGTCATGTGGGTGACTTTCGCGCAGGCCCGCACCCGTAATACGAACAAATTGGGTATCTTCACGAAGCTCATCAAGAGATTTCGTTCCGCAGTATCCCATACCGGAGCGTAGTCCGCCGATCAATTGGTGAATCGTGTCCGCAAGTGGTCCTTTGTATGCGACACGTCCTTCAATGCCTTCCGGGACGAGCTTCTTGTCATCATCCTGGAAGTAACGATCCTTACTACCTTGCTTCATCGCTGCCATGGAGCCCATGCCACGATAAACCTTGTAACGACGTCCTTGATAAATTTCAGATTCACCAGGACTCTCTTCTGTACCGGCAAACATACTTCCAAGCATAACGGCATGTCCACCTGCAGCAAGTGCCTTCGTAATTTCACCAGAATATTTGATACCGCCGTCGGCGATCAATGGGATACCATATTCACGTGCAACCTGTGCACAATCATATATTGCGGTAACTTGCGGTACGCCGATTCCAGCGATAACGCGAGTCGTACAAATGGATCCAGGACCGATACCAACCTTCACCACAGATGCACCGGCTTCGATCAAATCACGAGTCGCTTCACCCGTTGCAACGTTGCCTGCGATGATCGTCAGCTCCGGATATAGGCCACGCAGCTCGCGAACCGCATCCAGAATGTTGATGTGATGTCCATGGGCTGAATCCACAACAACCACATCCACACCAGCGTTAACCAATGCCTCAGCACGGTCGAATCCGTCTTTGGAGATACCGATAGCTGCACCGACTAGCAGACGTCCCTGTGCATCTTTTGCTGCGTTCGGGAACTGGATCGCTTTCTCAATATCCTTTATAGTAATGAGGCCCTTCAGGATGTTATGATCATCGACCAAAGGAAGCTTTTCAATTTTATGCTTTTGAAGAAGTACTTCCGCTTCCGCCAGCGTCGTGCCGACAGGTGCAGTTACGAGATTTTCATGAGTCATCACTTCTTTGATTTGAATGCTGTAGTCATGAACAAAACGCAAATCCCGGTTCGTCAGAATACCAACCAGCTTTTTCTGATCATCTACAATCGGGACTCCGGAAATACGGAATTTTGCCATCACTTGCTCAGCATCCGAAACCAATTGCTCAGGTGTTAAGGAGAATGGATTCGTAATCACGCCGCTTTCTGAGCGTTTTACACGATCTACTTCTTCAGCCTGCTGCTCCACCGGCATATTCTTATGAATAATCCCGATTCCGCCTTCTCTTGCTATGGCAATAGCCATGGCTGATTCGGTAACGGTATCCATACCCGCACTGATGAGTGGAATGTTGAGCTTCACATGTTTGCTTAATCTTGTGGACACGTCCACTTCCTTTGGCAATACCTCAGACTTGCGCGGCACCAGCAATACATCGTCAAAAGTAAATCCTTCTTTACTGAATTTGTCTTCCCACACCTCGGAATTTCCCCCTCATTTATCATGTATTGTATTCGTCAAAACCCTTATGCTGCAAGGCTTGAAAATCATTTTCTGAAAATATATTATTGCCATCTTAGCAAAGGCGCTGTGAAGCTGTCAAGGAATTGAGGCTGGTAAAACTAACAGAACAAGGACCTGTCTAATCCCTGCAAATACATGTCCACTGGTACTAGACAGCTCTCAAAAAAAAGACATCCCTTGGTGGGATGTCCAATTTTCGTAAGTTTCATTCAAAAATATGATTAGTTCCCTGTTTGAGACTGTACAGCTGCAGACATTTGAGCCGTGTATTCCTCCAGTGTCAAAGCCTTTTTCGCTTCTTCTGGCAGCTTAATCGATTGCGGCTCATTATACTTGCTGTACCCCATGTTCATCGTCATGTCCATTGATATTTCCGGTGTTTCCTGAGCAGCCGGCATCGTATAGGACATATTCATGTCGGCTTTATATATACGATGAGTCTCTTCATCAATCCAGTATACAATGTTGGCAGCCACTCCCATATTCTCCACGGCTGCTTGGCCTTCACTTGGCAGAGAACTCATCATATCACCCACTCCGGTCAAACTTTGCGTATCATTAAGCAGCCCTTTGAGTGAAGGAATTTTACCGTACAATGCCACCTTCGCATACGATTTGCCCTCAATGGTGTCTTTGCCCAAGTCACGGAAAATAAAATATTTCTGATTCAGGATGCTGATCTGGGTCGCATTTTCTTTTTGGAGCTTCATGAGCTGATCAAAGGAAGGCATCCCTTTGGACATATTGATCCATTGCTTTTCTCCTGTTCCCATATCAGGGCTTTGCGTAAAGATCCCTTCTGGCACCATATACGTTAAAGACTCCATATCACCGGATCCCATAAAATCCTTCATTGTCATCTTTTCCATCATGCCCTGTTTGTCATCCAGATGAATCTGTCCTTCGACAGCCATCTTCATAGATACAGTGTTTTGTTCATCGCTGTTCTTGTCTTGAAGATCCTTATTAAAACTATTTTGATTCATATCATTGCCTTGAAGACGCATATTTAGAGACATTCCGACTTGGGATTCGTAAGAGTGTAAGCTAGCCATCTCCTTCTGCACTGCATCCATCAGCTGAATCGCAGACTGATCATTACGAAGTATCTTGGCCAAGGAAGACTGTACATCGGAAGCATTTAGGACCTGTTGGGTCTGCCAATCAATACCCATTTCAGATTGTAAACGTTTAATGCTTTCTTCGTCTTTAAAACCCAATACCCTTCCCAGAACCACAGATGCATCTTTCCCGGTGATCAGCTCGTTTGGACGTATACTTCCGTCCGGGAATCCTTTAATTACTTTACGTTCCAGCATCGCACTGACAGCATCTTTATAAGGAGAGTCAACCGTTACATCCTTAGGAAGCGGTGTAGAAGATGTCCCTGCAATATTTAAATCAGAAGTAACCAATTTCAGAAAATCACCGCGAGAAATCCCTTCCGAATCTGCCGCATAGGCGGGTAGAGAAATTCCCATCACCAAAACACCCGTAAGAAGCGCTGATGCCAAACCTTTTTTATTCTTTTTCATATGTACTTTACCCCTCTCTCATGATACATCAGGAATAATTTAACTATAATATATAAGTATACCATGTAATTCTATTAAAAAATAATTCTAGAGAACACAAAAAAACCACCGTCGATTGTTATCAACAGTGGTTTTTTGCTTGGCGGCATCCTACTCTCCCAGGACCCTTCGGTCCAAGTACCATCGGCGCTGGAGGGCTTAACGGTCGTGTTCGGGATGGGTACGCGTGGAACCCCTCCGCCATCGCCACCAAACAGGATT
>NZ_BOSG01000012.1 GCF_018403225.1 Paenibacillus sp. J23TS9
CAGCCTGCAACGTACCTTCAAGAAGTCCTTTACCAGCTTTAGCCATAGCACCAGAAACAAAACTAGGGACGGCCTCATCAGGGTTAGGAACATTAGAGCCTTGAATGGCAGATTTAATACCAGCATCACCCATGCCTACAGTATTGTTATCGGTAGCAAGCACATCACCTTGAATGCCACCGGAGGCGGCTTTTTGACCGCCTCCAAACAATTTAGACATGGCGCCACCAGCAAGAGCAGAAGCAATACCGCCAGCAATAGCACCAAACATAAATCACCTCACTTAAGTGGCTGGAGACAAATAATCTCTTTAATAACCTGATTCAGCGAAACCAATCCGCGGCATTTAGTAGCGGTAAAGTTAGACCAAACCATGAAACCAACATAAACATTATTGCCCGGCGTACGGGGAAGGACGTCAATAGTCACACAGTCCTTGACGGTATAATAACCACCATCATGGCGACCATCCAAAGGATAAACATCATAGGCAGTCGGGAGGGTAGTCGGAACCGAAGAAGACTCAAAGCGAACCAAACAGGCAAAAAATTTAGGGTCGGCATCAAAAGCAATATCAGCACCAACAGAAACAACCTGATTAGCGGCGTTGACAGATGTATCCATCTGAATGCAATGAAGAAAACCACCATTACCAGCATTAACCGTCAAACTATCAAAATATAACGTTGACGATGTAGCTTTAGGTGTCTGTAAAACAGGTGCCGAAGAAGCTGGAGTAACAGAAGTGAGAACCAGCTTATCAGAAAAAAAGTTTGAATTATGGCGAGAAATAAAAGTCTGAAACATGATTAAACTCCTAAGCAGAAAACCTACCGCGCTTCGCTTGGTCAACCCCTCAGCGGCAAAAATTAAAATTTTTACCGCTTCGGCGTTATAACCTCACACTCAATCTTTTATCACGAAGTCATGATTGAATCGCGAGTGGTCGGCAGATTGCGATAAACGGTCACATTAAATTTAACCTGACTATTCCACTGCAACAACTGAACGGACTGGAAACACTGGTCATAATCATGGTGGCGAATAAGTACGCGTTCTTGCAAATCACCAGAAGGCGGTTCCTGAATGAATGGGAAGCCTTCAAGAAGGTGATAAGCAGGAGAAACATACGAAGGCGCATAACGATACCACTGACCCTCAGCAATCTTAAACTTCTTAGACGAATCACCAGAACGGAAAACATCCTTCATAGAAATTTCACGCGGCGGCAAGTTGCCATACAAAACAGGGTCGCCAGCAATATCGGTATAAGTCAAAGCACCTTTAGCGTTAAGGTACTGAATCTCTTTAGTCGCAGTAGGCGGAAAACGAACAAGCGCAAGAGTAAACATAGTGCCATGCTCAGGAACAAAGAAACGCGGCACAGAATGTTTATAGGTCTGTTGAACACGACCAGAAAACTGGCCTAACGACGTTTGGTCAGTTCCATCAACATCATAGCCAGATGCCCAGAGATTAGAGCGCATGACAAGTAAAGGACGGTTGTCAGCGTCATAAGAGGTTTTACCTCCAAATGAAGAAATAACATCATGGTAACGCTGCATGAAGTAATCACGTTCTTGGTCAGTATGCAAATTAGCATAAGCAGCTTGCAGACCCATAATGTCAATAGATGTGGTAGAAGTCGTCATTTGGCGAGAAAGCTCAGTCTCAGGAGGAAGCGGAGCAGTCCAAATGTTTTTGAGATGGCAGCAACGGAAACCATAACGAGCATCATCTTGATTAAGCTCATTAGGGTTAGCCTCGGTACGGTCAGGCATCCACGGCGCTTTAAAATAGTTGTTATAGATATTCAAATAACCCTGAAACAAATGCTTAGGGATTTTATTGGTATCAGGGTTAATCGTGCCAAGAAAAGCGGCATGGTCAATATAACCAGTAGTGTTAACAGTCGGGAGAGGAGTGGCATTAACACCATCCTTCATGAACTTAATCCACTGTTCACCATAAACGTGACGATGAGGGACATAAAAAGTAAAAATGTCTACAGTAGAGTCAATAGCAAGGCCACGACGCAATGGAGAAAGACGGAGAGCGCCAACGGCGTCCATCTCGAAGGAGTCGCCAGCGATAACCGGAGTAGTTGAAATGGTAATAAGACGACCAATCTGACCAGCAAGGAAGCCAAGATGGGAAAGGTCATGCGGCATACGCTCGGCGCCAGTTTGAATATTAGACATAATTTATCCTCAAGTAAGGGGCCGAAGCCCCTGCAATTAAAATTGTTGACCACCTACATACCAAAGACGAGCGCCTTTACGCTTGCCTTTAGTACCTCGCAACGGCTGCGGACGACCAGGGCGAGCGCCAGAACGTTTTTTACCTTTAGACATTACATCACTCCTTCTGCACGTAATTTTTGACGCACGTTTTCTTCTGCGTCAGTAAGAACGTCAGTGTTTCCTGCGCGTACACGCAAGGTAAACGCGAACAATTCAGCGGCTTTAACCGGACGCTCGACGCCATTAATAATGTTTTCCGTAAATTCAGCGCCTTCCATGATGAGACAGGCCGTTTGAATGTTGACGGGATGAACATAATAAGCAATGACGGCAGCAATAAACTCAACAGGAGCAGGAAAGCGAGGGTATCCTACAAAGTCCAGCGTACCATAAACGCAAGCCTCAACGCAGCGACGAGCACGAGAGCGGTCAGTAGCAATCCAAACTTTGTTACTCGTCAGAAAATCGAAATCATCTTCGGTTAAATCCAAAACGGCAGAAGCCTGAATGAGCTTAATAGAGGCCAAAGCGGTCTGGAAACGTACGGATTGTTCAGTAACTTGACTCATGATTTCTTACCTATTAGTGGTTGAACAGCATCGGACTCAGATAGTAATCCACGCTCTTTTAAAATGTCAACAAGAGAATCTCTACCATGAACAAAATGTGACTCATATCTAAACCAGTCCTTGACGAACGTGCCAAGCATATTAAGCCACTTCTCCTCATCCAACGCGTCAGTTTTTGACAGAATCGTTAGTTGATGGCGAAAGGTCGCAAAGTAAGAGCTTCTCGAGCTGCGCAAGGATAGGTCGAATTTTCTCATTTTCCGCCAGCAGTCCACTTCGATTTAATTCGTAAACAAGCAGTAGTAATTCCTGCTTTATCAAGATAATTTTTCGACTCATCAGAAATATCCGAAAGTGTTAACTTCTGCGTCATGGAAGCGATAAAACTCTGCAGGTTGGATACGCCAATCATTTTTATCGAAGCGCGCATAAATTTGAGCAGATTTGTCGTCACAGGTTGCGCCGCCAAAACGTCGGCTACAGTAACTTTTCCCAGCCTCAATCTCATCTCTCTTTTTGCGTTCTGCTTCAATATCTGGTTGAACGGCGTCGCGTCGTAACCCAGCTTGGTAAGTTGGATTAAGCACTCCGTGGACAGATTTGTCATTGTGAGCATTTTCATCCCGAAGTTGCGGCTCATTCTGATTCTGAACAGCTTCTTGGGAAGTAGCGACAGCTTGGTTTTTAGTGAGTTGTTCCATTCTTTAGCTCCTAGACCTTTAGCAGCAAGGTCCATATCTGACTTTTTGTTAACGTATTTAGCCACATAGAAACCAACAGCCATATAACTGGTAGCTTTAAGCGGCTCACCTTTAGCATCAACAGGCCACAACCAACCAGAACGTGAAAAAGCGTCCTGCGTGTAGCGAACTGCGATGGGCATACTGTAACCATAAGGCCACGTATTTTGCAAGCTATTTAACTGGCGGCGATTGCGTACCCGACGACCAAAATTAGGGTCAACGCTACCTGTAGGAAGTGTCCGCATAAAGTGCACCGCATGGAAATGAAGACGGCCATTAGCTGTACCATACTCAGGCACACAAAAATACTGATAGCAGTCGGCGTGTGAATCATTAGCCTTGCGACCCTCGGCAGCAAGAACCATACGACCAATATCACGAAAATAGTCACGCAAAGCATTGGGATTATCATAAAACGCCTCTAATCGGTCGTCAGCCAACGTGAGAGTGTCAAAAACGATAAACCAACCATCAGCATGAGCCTGTCGCATTGCATTCATCAAACGCTGAATAGCAAAGCCTCTACGCGATTTCATAGTGGAGGCCTCCAGCAATCTTGAACACTCATCCTTAATACCTTTCTTTTTGGGGTAATTATACTCATCGCGAATATCCTTAAGAGGGCGTTCAGCAGCCAGCTTGCGGCAAAACTGCGTAACCGTCTTCTCGTTCTCTAAAAACCATTTTTCGTCCCCTTCGGGGCGGTGGTCTATAGTGTTATTAATATCAAGTTGGGGGAGCACATTGTAGCATTGTGCCAATTCATCCATTAACTTCTCAGTAACAGATACAAACTCATCACGAACGTCAGAAGCAGCCTTATGGCCGTCAACATACATATCACCATTATCGAACTCAACGCCCTGCATACGAAAAGACAGAATCTCTTCCAAGAGCTTGATGCGGTTATCCATCTGCTTATGGAAGCCAAGCATTGGGGATTGAGAAAGAGTAGAAATGCCACAAGCCTCAATAGCAGGTTTAAGAGCCTCGATACGCTCAAAGTCAAAATAATCAGCGTGACATTCAGAAGGGTAATAAGAACGAACCATAAAAAAGCCTCCAAGATTTGGAGGCATGAAAACATACAATTGGGAGGGTGTCAATCCTGACGGTTATTTCCTAGACAAATTAGAGCCAATACCATCAGCTTTACCGTCTTTCCAGAAATTGTTCCAAGTATCGGCAACAGCTTTATCAATACCATGAAAAATATCAACCACACCAGAAGCAGCATCAGTGACGACATTAGAAATATCCTTTGCAGTAGCGCCAATATGAGAAGAGCCATACCGCTGATTCTGCGTTTGCTGATGAACTAAGTCAACCTCAGCACTAACCTTGCGAGTCATTTCTTTGATTTGGTCATTGGTAAAATACTGACCAGCCGTTTGAGCTTGAGTAAGCATTTGGCGCATAATCTCGGAAACCTGCTGTTGCTTGGAAAGATTGGTGTTTTCCATAATAGACGCAACGCGAGCAGTAGACTCCTTCTGTTGATAAGCAAGCATCTCATTTTGTGCATATACCTGGTCTTTCGTATTCTGGCGTGAAGTCGCCGACTGAATGCCAGCAATCTCTTTTTGAGTCTCATTTTGCATCTCGGCAATCTCTTTCTGATTGTCCAGTTGCATTTTAGTAAGCTCTTTTTGATTCTCAAATCCGGCGTCAACCATACCAGCAGAGGAAGCATCAGCACCAGCACGCTCCCAAGCATTAAGCTCAGGAAATGCAGCAGCAAGATAATCACGAGTATCCTTTCCTTTATCAGCGGCAGACTTGCCACCAAGTCCAACCAAATCAAGCAACTTATCAGAAACGGCAGAAGTGCCAGCCTGCAACGTACCTTCAAGAAGTCCTTTACCAGCTTTAGCCATAGCACCAGAAACAAAACTAGGGACGGCCTCATCAGGGTTAGGAACATTAGAGCCTTGAATGGCAGATTTAATACCAGCATC
>NZ_BOSG01000013.1:0-1143 GCF_018403225.1 Paenibacillus sp. J23TS9
TGTATTCTCTCCGAGACGGATCCCGAGTAGTGCGGGGCACGTGAAACCCCGTATGAATCCAGCAGGACCATCTGCTAAGGCTAAATACTCCCTAGTGACCGATAGTGAAACAGTACCGTGAGGGAAAGGTGAAAAGCACCCCGGAAGGGGAGTGAAATAGAACCTGAAACCGTGTGCTTACAAGAAGTCAGAGCCCGATCTATGGGTGATGGCGTGCCTTTTGTAGAATGAACCGGCGAGTTACGTTCCCGTGCAAGGTTAAGGTGAGAAGCCGGAGCCGCAGCGAAAGCGAGTCTGAATAGGGCGACTAAGTACGTGGGCGTAGACCCGAAACCGTGTGATCTACCCCTGTCCAGGGTGAAGGTGCGGTAACACGCACTGGAGGCCCGAACCCACGCATGTTGAAAAATGCGGGGATGAGGTGGGGGTAGCGGAGAAATTCCAATCGAACTCGGAGATAGCTGGTTCTCCCCGAAATAGCTTTAGGGCTAGCCTCGGAAATAAGTCGTGGAGGTAGAGCACTGATTGGGTGCGGGGCCCGCAAGGGTTACCAAGCTCAGTCAAACTCCGAATGCCATAGACTCGAATTCCGGGAGTCAGACAGTGAGTGCTAAGATCCATTGTCAAAAGGGAAACAGCCCAGACCATCAGCTAAGGTCCCCAAGTGTGTGTTAAGTGGGAAAGGATGTGGAGTTGCACAGACAACCAGGATGTTGGCTTAGAAGCAGCCACCATTGAAAGAGTGCGTAATAGCTCACTGGTCGAGTGACTCTGCGCCGAAAATGTAACGGGGCTAAACACACCACCGAAGCTATGGCTTGATGCTTATGCATCAGGGGTAGGGGAGCGTTGTATGCAGCATTGAAGGTATACCGTAAGGAGTGCTGGAGCGCATACAAGTGAGAATGCCGGTATGAGTAACGAAAAGATCAGTGAGAATCTGATCCGCCGAAAGCCCAAGGTTTCCTGAGGAAGGCTCGTCCGCTCAGGGTAAGTCGGGACCTAAGGTGAGGCCGAAAGGCGTAATCGAAGGACAACAGGTTGAAATTCCTGTACCACCGTAAACCGTTATGAGCAATGGGGTGACGCAGTAGGGTAGTGACGCGGACTGATGGATGTCCGTCTAAGCAGTGAGGCTGATGT
>NZ_BOSG01000013.1:1236-2641 GCF_018403225.1 Paenibacillus sp. J23TS9
TGATGTGTAGGCAAATCCGCACATCGTAAGGCTGGGCTGTGATGGGGAGCGAAAATTATAGTAGCGAAGGTCATGATCTCACACTGCCAAGAAAAGCCTCTAGCCAGGTGAAGGTGCCCGTACCGCAAACCGACACAGGTAGGCGAGAAGAGAATTCTAAGGCGCGCGGAAGAACTCTCGTTAAGGAACTCGGCAAAATGACCCCGTAACTTCGGGAGAAGGGGTGCCCCGGTAGTGTGAATAGCACGAGGGGGCCGCAGTGAAAAGGCCCAAGCGACTGTTTAGCAAAAACACAGGTCTGTGCGAAGCCGCAAGGCGAAGTATACGGGCTGACGCCTGCCCGGTGCTGGAAGGTTAAGGGGAGTGGTTAGGGGTAACCCGAAGCTATGAACCGAAGCCCCAGTAAACGGCGGCCGTAACTATAACGGTCCTAAGGTAGCGAAATTCCTTGTCAGGTAAATTCTGACCCGCACGAATGGCGTAACGACTTGGGCGCTGTCTCAACGAGAGATCCGGTGAAATTTTAATACCTGTGAAGATGCAGGTTACCCGCGACAAGACGGAAAGACCCCATGGAGCTTTACTGCAGCTTGATATTGGATTTGGGTACGATCTGTACAGGATAGGTGGGAGCCTTTGAAACCTGAGCGCCAGCTTAGGTGGAGGCGCCGTTGGGATACCACCCTGATCGTATCTAGGTTCTAACCTAGTACCGTAATCCGGTGCGGGGACAGTGTCAGGTGGGCAGTTTGACTGGGGCGGTCGCCTCCTAAAGAGTAACGGAGGCGCCCCAAGGTTCCCTCAGAATGGTTGGAAATCATTCGAAGAGTGCAAAGGCAGAAGGGAGCTTGACTGCGAGACCTACAAGTCGAGCAGGGACGAAAGTCGGGCTTAGTGATCCGGTGGTACCGCATGGAAGGGCCATCGCTCAACGGATAAAAGCTACCCTGGGGATAACAGGCTTATCTCCCCCAAGAGTCCACATCGACGGGGAGGTTTGGCACCTCGATGTCGGCTCATCGCATCCTGGGGCTGAAGTAGGTCCCAAGGGTTGGGCTGTTCGCCCATTAAAGCGGTACGCGAGCTGGGTTCAGAACGTCGTGAGACAGTTCGGTCCCTATCTGTCGTGGGCGTAGGAAATTTGAGAGGAGCTGTCCTTAGTACGAGAGGACCGGGATGGACGTACCGCTGGTGCACCAGTTGTTCCGCCAGGAGCATGGCTGGGTAGCTACGTACGGACGGGATAAGCGCTGAAAGCATCTAAGCGTGAAGCCCCCCTCAAGATGAGATTTCCCAGTATGTAAGACCCCTTGAAGACGACGAGGTAGATAGGTTGGAGGTGGAAGTGCAGCAATGCATGGAGCTGACCAATACTAATCGGTCGAGGGCTTATCCTAAAAAGTTT
>NZ_BOSG01000014.1 GCF_018403225.1 Paenibacillus sp. J23TS9
TTTCCCTCACGGTACTGTTTCACTATCGGTCACTAGGGAGTATTTAGCCTTAGCAGATGGTCCTGCTGGATTCATACGGGGTTTCACGTGCCCCGCACTACTCGGGATCCGTCTCGGAGAGAATACACTTTCAGCTACAGGGCTTTTACCTTCTATGCCGGGCCTTTCCAGACCTCTTCGCCTAATGTATTCCTTTGTAACTCCGTGTGAGACGTCCCACAACCCCAAGGAGCAAGCTCCTTGGTTTGGGCTAATCCGCGTTCGCTCGCCGCTACTGACGGAATCACTATTGTTTTCTCTTCCTCAGGGTACTTAGATGTTTCAGTTCCCCTGGTCTGCCTCTACATAACCTATGTATTCAGTTATGAGTAACTGCGAATTACCACAGCTGGGTTTCCCCATTCGGACATCCTCGGATCAATGCTTGCTTACAGCTCCCCGGGGCAGTATCGTTGTTCGCCACGTCCTTCTTCGGCTCCTAGTGCCTAGGCATCCTCCGTGTGCTCTTAGTAGCTTAACCATTTGCTCAAGTTTCGCGCCATGTGCTCTGTTGCTCGCCAGTTTCTTGATTGGAATAAACCAAGGTGGAAACTGTCTCACAAAGGATCACCTGTCACGAATCTTTCGCATGCTACTCTTATTTACTTGGTCAATAAATTGACACAAGCAGCTAAAAGGATATTTCTAAAACGCAAATTCGTTTCGTTATCTAGTTTTCAAGGATCAATCGATCAAATTTTCGTTCATCACGAATGTGTGAATGAAAGTTTAATCAAGTTTTAGATGAAAATGATTGGTGGAGCCAAGCGGGATCGAACCGCTGACCTCCTGCTTGCAAGGCAGGCGCTCTCCCAGCTGAGCTATGGCCCCATAGTTCACTTCATAAGTGAAGTATGGCTTACATATGAAGTTATATGGTGGGCCCTAGTGGACTCGAACCACCGACCTCACCCTTATCAGGGGTGCGCTCTAACCAGCTGAGCTAAGGGCCCATATATAATTTTGTTACAGCTCTTATGGAAACCCATAAGGGCATGCGCTTGGCGGCATCCTACTCTCCCAGGACCCTTCGGTCCAAGTACCATCGGCGCTGGAGGGCTTAACGGTCGTGTTCGGGATGGGTACGCGTGGAACCCCTCCGCCATCGCCACCAAACGCATTTTGAAAGAGTCTTGCTCTTTCAAAACTGACAACGAGTGAGATGAAATTTTTACGAAGTTAAACTTCGAAAGCATTTTCTTGCTTGTTATGAATGTCTTCGTTGCAGAAGACGATTCTCCATAGAAAGGAGGTGATCCAGCCGCACCTTCCGATACGGCTACCTTGTTACGACTTCACCCCAATCATCTACCCCACCTTCGGCGGCTGGCTCCCTTGCGGGTTACCCCACCGACTTCGGGTGTTGTAAACTCTCGTGGTGTGACGGGCGGTGTGTACAAGACCCGGGAACGTATTCACCGCGGCATGCTGATCCGCGATTACTAGCAATTCCGACTTCATGCAGGCGGGTTGCAGCCTGCAATCCGAACTGAGACCAGCTTTGATAGGATTGGCTCCACCTCGCGGTTTCGCTTCCCGTTGTACTGGCCATTGTAGTACGTGTGTAGCCCAAGTCATAAGGGGCATGATGATTTGACGTCATCCCCGCCTTCCTCCGGTTTGTCACCGGCAGTCATTCTAGAGTGCCCAGCCTTACCTGCTGGCAACTAAAATCAAGGGTTGCGCTCGTTGCGGGACTTAACCCAACATCTCACGACACGAGCTGACGACAACCATGCACCACCTGTCACCTCTGTCCCGAAGGCCGCCTCTATCTCTAGAGGA
>NZ_BOSG01000015.1 GCF_018403225.1 Paenibacillus sp. J23TS9
TACTTGGACCGAAGGGTCCTGGGAGAGTAGGATGCCGCCAAGCATACATATTCCCTGATAGCTCAGTTGGTAGAGCACTCGACTGTTAATCGAGTTGTCACAGGTTCGAGTCCTGTTCGGGGAGCCACTTGCTCTCATAGCTCAGTAGGTAGAGTGCTTCCATGGTAAGGAAGAGGTCACCGGTTCGAATCCGGTTGAGAGCTCCATTTTTCTCGAAGTGGCCCGTTGGTCAAGGGGTTAAGACACCTCCCTTTCACGGAGGTAACAGGGGTTCGAATCCCCTACGGGTCACCATTTCAATTCTAAATACATAAAGCCGTGGAGGCTTAGCTCAGCTGGGAGAGCATCTGCCTTACAAGCAGAGGGTCGGGGGTTCGAACCCCTCAGCCTCCACCATTTATTGATATTATGTTCATTTATTGGACAAGATAAGTTATCTGATACTGGGGATTAGCCAAGCGGTAAGGCAACGGACTTTGACTCCGTCATGCATAGGTTCGAATCCTATATCCCCAGCCAGTATGAGAGCCATTAGCTCAGTTGGTAGAGCACCTGACTTTTAATCAGGGTGTCGAAGGTTCGAGTCCTTCATGGCTCACCAGTTCTTTAAAAGTGTGCGCGTGTGGCGGAATTGGCAGACGCACTAGACTTAGGATCTAGCGTCTTTGACGTGGGGGTTCAAGTCCCTCCACGCGCACCATGTTTATGCGGACGTGGCTCAGCGGTAGAGCA
>NZ_BOSG01000016.1 GCF_018403225.1 Paenibacillus sp. J23TS9
TGCTTGTAAGGCAGATGCTCTCCCAGCTGAGCTAAGCCTCCATGGGATTGTATTACTTGTTAAGAAATAATTAATGGTGACCCGTAGGGGATACTCTCACTTCGCTCGAGACTGCGATGCAGCGCTACCGAAGTTCATGCTCCGACGAACCCTTATGGGTTCTCATCCCCAATCGAAGCGTAAAATTAATGGTGACCCGTAGGGGATTCGAACCCCTGTTACCTCCGTGAAAGGGAGGTGTCTTAACCCCTTGACCAACGGGCCTTAATGTTTTATAAAGTAATCGCTTCTTTAGAAGAAGTATTATGGCGGAGAGAGAGGGATTCGAACCCTCGAGACGCTTTTGGCGCCTACACGATTTCCAATCGTGCTCCTTCGGCCAACTCGGACACCTCTCCATAATGGCTCCCCGAACAGGACTCGAACCTGTGACAACTCGATTAACAGTCGAGTGCTCTACCAACTGAGCTATCAGGGAACAATATTTAATTCAAGTGTTTTGATCACCTGAAAACTAGATACGAAACGAATTTGTGTGTTTAGAAATGGTCTCCGTAGCCTCACTCCGTTGCAAAGCGTAACGCTTCCGAAGCAAGTTTCCCTACGGTAAACTTTTTAGGATAAGCCCTCGACCGATTAGTATTGGTCAGCTCCATGCATTGCTGCACTTCCACCTCCAACCTAT
>NZ_BOSG01000018.1 GCF_018403225.1 Paenibacillus sp. J23TS9
TCCGACGAACCCTTATGGATTCTCATCCCCAATCGAAGCGTAAAATTAATGGTGACCCGTAGGGGATTCGAACCCCTGTTACCTCCGTGAAAGGGAGGTGTCTTAACCCCTTGACCAACGGGCCTTATATGGTTGATCCCCGAATAGGACTCGAACCTGGACAACTCGATTGTTATCTACCAATTGAGCTATTAGGGAATATTGGTGGAGCCAAGCGGGATCGAACCGCTGACCTCCTGCTTGCAAGGCAGGCGCTCTCCCAGCTGAGCTATGGCCCCATATTCACCCCAAAAGCGAAGTATGGCTTCGAGGTTTATTATGACCCCGGAACTCACTTTATGAAGTTATATATGGTGGGCCCTAGTGGACTCGAACCACCGACCTCACCCTTATCAGGGGTGCGCTCTAACCAGCTGAGCTAAGGGCCCTTATCTAAGAACAATTATACATGTAGAGATTTAGGCAAAAAAAATTCCCCGAAAGGGGATTGCTTGGCGGCATCCTACTCTCCCAGGACCCTTCGGTCCAAGTACCATCGGCGCTGGAGGGCTTAACGGTCGTGTTCGGGATGGGTACGCGTGGAACCCCTCCGCCATCGCCACCAAACAGGATTT
>NZ_BOSG01000019.1 GCF_018403225.1 Paenibacillus sp. J23TS9
GGGAGCCAGCCGCCGAAGGTGGGGTAGATGATTGGGGTGAAGTCGTAACAAGGTAGCCGTATCGGAAGGTGCGGCTGGATCACCTCCTTTCTATGGAGAATCGTTTCCCGAGTGGAAACATTCAAATTTAAAATCTAGCCAGGTCGGCTAGTTCTCACTCGTTGCTCAGTTTTGAGAGTTCAAACTCTCACATATGATTTCCAGAACTTGCTTGGTGACGAGTGAAACTGGAAGTGGTATGATATAAGTCCGGCCTTAAAACCGGCATTGATCCTTGAAAACTAGATAACGAAACGAATTTGCGTTTTAGAAATATCCTTTTAGCTGCTTGTGTCAATTTATTGACCAAGTAACAAAAGTAGCAGCGAAAGATTCGTGACAGGTGATCCTTTGTGAGATAGTTTCCACCTTGGTTTATTCCAATCAAGAAACTGGCGAGCAACAGAGCACATGGCGCGAAACTTGAGCGAATGGTTAAGCTACTAAGAGCACACGGAGGATGCCTAGGCACTAGGAGCCGAAGAAGGACGTGGCGAACAACGATACTGCCCCGGGGAGCTGTAAGCAAGCATTGATCCGAGGATGTCCGAATGGGG
>NZ_BOSG01000020.1 GCF_018403225.1 Paenibacillus sp. J23TS9
TGCTCTTAGTAGCTTAACCATTTGCTCAAGTTTCGCGCCATGTGCTCTGTTGCTCGCCAGTTTCTTGATTGGAATAAACCAAGGTGGAAACTGTCTCACAAAGGATCACCTGTCACGAATCTTTCGCTGCTACTCTTATTTACTTGGTCAATAAATTGACACAAGCAGCTAAAAGGATATTTCTAAAACGCAAATTCGTTTCGTTATCTAGTTTTCAAGGATCAAGACCGGCTCTCATGTCATTCCCACAAGTGGAATGAGCAGAATCGGCAATTGAAAGAGTGTTTGCTCTCTCAAAACTGAGCAACGAGTGAGTGAAATTTTTACGAAGTAAAAATACTTCGAGAGCATTATCTTGCTGTATTTGAATGTTTCCACTCGGGAAACGATTCTCCATAGAAAGGAGGTGATCCAGCCGCACCTTCCGATACGGCTACCTTGTTACGACTTCACCCCAATCATCTACCCCACCTTCGGCGGCTGGCTCCCTTGCGGGTTACCCCACCGACTTC
>NZ_BOSG01000021.1 GCF_018403225.1 Paenibacillus sp. J23TS9
CCAAGTGAATGCTTAGCGATAGTTGGTAGATGCACAGAGCGCTCCATGAATGGTTTGACTCTAAGGACGACCTCAAATTTTACAGAGTGGTGTTCGTGTAGGAGCAAAAGCCCCTAGGCCAGCAATAATGGACTACTACTGTAAGTAACAGATATACTGGGCTGCAATACAGCAAAGAAAATCCCTCTTTTAATATATTAGACAGACCCATGTGAGGTGGACCTGTCCAAGCAGAAAATAAATTTGGGCTTACCTGGTGAATTTGTGAAGCTCAACTCCTACTACATCAGTACCTAATGCTCCCCGTACAGGCTCAGAAGAATCAGTATAAGGAGTACCCTACAACTGTACTTGGAAAAAAATATCAAATAGTAGTTTGCATTGCCTAAAAAAACTGTCATGAGCAAGTAGTGGCAACATCAGGCGGGGCAACAACCTGCTACTTCGATATATGAATTAACGGTCCAAGGATCCCCCGGGCCATACTAGTACTGGA
>NZ_BOSG01000022.1 GCF_018403225.1 Paenibacillus sp. J23TS9
CAAAGGATCACCTGTCACGAATCTTTCGCTGCTACTCTTATTTACTTGGTCAATAAATTGACACAAGCAGCTAAAAGGATATTTCTAAAACGCAAATTCGTTTCGTTATCTAGTTTTCAAGGATCAATCGATCAAATTTTCGTTCATCACAAATGTGTGAATGAAAGTTTAATCAAGTTTTAGATGAAAATGATTGGTGGAGCCAAGCGGGATCGAACCGCTGACCTCCTGCTTGCAAGGCAGGCGCTCTCCCAGCTGAGCTATGGCCCCTCAAATTCCATCAAAACTGAACAAATAAGATGAGAAATTTTTACGAAGTTAAACTTCGAAAGCATTTTCTTGCTTGTTATGAATGTCTTCATTGCAGAAGACGATTCTCCATAGAAAGGAGGTGATCCAGCCGCACCTTCCGATACGGCTACCTTGTTACGACTTCACCCCAATCATCTACCCCACCTTCGGCGGCTGGCTCCCTTGCGGGTTACCCC
>NZ_BOSG01000023.1 GCF_018403225.1 Paenibacillus sp. J23TS9
TGGGGTAACCCGCAAGGGAGCCAGCCGCCGAAGGTGGGGTAGATGATTGGGGTGAAGTCGTAACAAGGTAGCCGTATCGGAAGGTGCGGCTGGATCACCTCCTTTCTATGGAGAATCGTTTCCCGAGGGGAAACATTCAAATAAAGCAAGATAATGCTCTCGAAGTATTTTTACTTCGTAAAAATTTCACTCACTCGTTGCTCAGTTTTGAGAGAGCAAACACTCTTTCAATATACCGATTCTGTTCATTCCACTTGTAGGAATGACATGAGAGCCGGTCTTGATCCTTGAAAACTAGATAACGAAACGAATTTGCGTTTTAGAAATATCCTTTTAGCTGCTTGTGTCAATTTTATTGACCAAGTAAATAAGAGTAGCATGCGAAAGATTCGTGACAGGTGATCCTTTGTGAGACAGTTTCCACCTTGGTTTATTCCAATCAAGAAACTGGCGAGCAACAGAGCACATGGCGCGAAAC
>NZ_BOSG01000024.1 GCF_018403225.1 Paenibacillus sp. J23TS9
GGATCAATGCTTGCTTACAGCTCCCCGGGGCAGTATCGTTGTTCGCCACGTCCTTCTTCGGCTCCTAGTGCCTAGGCATCCTCCGTGTGCTCTTAGTAGCTTAACCATTGACTCCTGTTTGGCTCGCTTCGCTCCGTTGTTTTGTGCTTCGCACAAAGCCAAAGTCGCTCTTCAATCCAAACACTCGTCTGCTACTCTTATTTACTTGGTCAATAAAATTGACACAAGCAGCTAAAAGGATATTTCTAAAACGCAAATTCGTTTCGTTATCTAGTTTTCAAGGATCAACAGAGAGTTTGAGCTCTCAAAACTGACCAACGAGTGAGAAGTGCCTTATTAAGGCGTATTTGAATGTTTCCACTCGGGAAACGATTCTCCATAGAAAGGAGGTGATCCAGCCGCACCTTCCGATACGGCTACCTTGTTACGACTTCACCCCAATCATCTACCCCACCTTCGGCGGCTGGCTC
>NZ_BOSG01000025.1 GCF_018403225.1 Paenibacillus sp. J23TS9
GGATCAATGCTTGCTTACAGCTCCCCGGGGCAGTATCGTTGTTCGCCACGTCCTTCTTCGGCTCCTAGTGCCTAGGCATCCTCCGTGTGCTCTTAGTAGCTTAACCATTGACTCCTGTTTGGCTCGCCTCGCTCCGTTGTTTTGTGCTTCGCACAAAGCCAAAGTCGCTCTTCAATCCAAACACTCGTCTGCTACTTTTGTTACTTGGTCAATAAATTGACACAAGCAGCTAAAAGGATATTTCTAAAACGCAAATTCGTTTCGTTATCTAGTTTTCAAGGATCAATCGATCAAATTTCCGTTCATCACGAATGTGTGAATGAAAGTTTAATCAAGTTTTAGATGAAAATGATTGGTGGAGCCAAGCGGGATCGAACCGCTGACCTCCTGCTTGCAAGGCAGGCGCTCTCCCAGCTGAGCTATGGCCCCATAGTTCACTTCATAAGTGAAGTATGGC
>NZ_BOSG01000026.1 GCF_018403225.1 Paenibacillus sp. J23TS9
AGATGGGCCTGCGGCGCATTAGCTAGTTGGTGGGGTAACGGCTCACCAAGGCGACGATGCGTAGCCGACCTGAGAGGGTGAACGGCCACACTGGGACTGAGACACGGCCCAGACTCCTACGGGAGGCAGCAGTAGGGAATCTTCCGCAATGGACGAAAGTCTGACGGAGCAACGCCGCGTGAGTGATGAAGGTTTTCGGATCGTAAAGCTCTGTTGCCAGGGAAGAACGTCCGGTAGAGTAACTGCTACCGGAGTGACGGTACCTGAGAAGAAAGCCCCGGCTAACTACGTGCCAGCAGCCGCGGTAATACGTAGGGGGCAAGCGTTGTCCGGAATTATTGGGCGTAAAGCGCGCGCAGGCGGCCATTTAAGTTTG
>NZ_BOSG01000027.1 GCF_018403225.1 Paenibacillus sp. J23TS9
CCTCCGTGTGCTCTTAGTAGCTTAACCAATGCTCCAGTTTTTGCGCTGATCGCTCTGTTGCAAAAAACGCAAAGGATCGATCATCCCAAAAACTTTCGCTGCTACTCTTATTTACTTGGTCAATAAAATTGACACAAGCAGCTAAAAGGATATTTCTAAAACGCAAATTCGTTTCGTTATCTAGTTTTCAAGGATCAAGACCGGCTCTCATATCATTCCCACATATGGGATGAGCAGAATCGGTATATTGAAAGAGTGTTTGCTCTCTCAAAACTGAGCAACGAGTGAGTGAAATTTTTACGAAGTAAAAATACTTCGAGAGCATTATCTTGCTTTATTTGAATGTTTCCACTCGGGAAACGATTCTCCATAG
>NZ_BOSG01000028.1 GCF_018403225.1 Paenibacillus sp. J23TS9
GGTTGGAGGTGGAAGTGCAGCAATGCATGGAGCTGACCAATACTAATCGGTCGAGGGCTTATCCTAAAAAGTTTACCGTAGGGAAACTTGCTTCGGAAGCGTTACGCTTTGCAACGGAGTGAGGGCTGCGGAGACCATTTCTAAACACACAAATTCGTTTCGTATCTAGTTTTCAGGTGATCAAACATCTGGACTGATTTTTAAGCTGCATGTCCTTTCTAAGGATGGATCTTTTCTCGCAGCGATTTCGAGAAGCTTAGGCTTCGAAAAATCATTAAAAATCCTGTTTGGTGGCGATGGCGGAGGGGTTCCACGCGTACCCATCCCGAACACGACCGTTAAGCCCTCCAGCGC
>NZ_BOSG01000029.1 GCF_018403225.1 Paenibacillus sp. J23TS9
GTAGATAGGTTGGAGGTGGAAGTGCAGCAATGCATGGAGCTGACCAATACTAATCGGTCGAGGGCTTATCCTAAAAAGTTTACCGTAGGGAAACTTGCTTCGGAAGCGTTACGCTTTGCAACGGAGTAAGGACTGCGGAGACCATTTCTAAACACACAAATTCGTTTCGTATCTAGTTTTCAGGTGATCAAACATCTGGACTGATTTTTAAGCTGCATGTCCTTTCTAAGGATGGATCTTTTGCTGGTGAGTAATCATCGAAGCGAAGACAGCGCAAAAATCCTGTTTGGTGGCGATGGCGGAGGGGTTCCACGCGTACCCATCCCGAACACGACCGTTAAGCCCTCCAGCGC
>NZ_BOSG01000030.1 GCF_018403225.1 Paenibacillus sp. J23TS9
ATAGGTTGGAGGTGGAAGTGCAGCAATGCATGGAGCTGACCAATACTAATCGGTCGAGGGCTTATCCTAAAAAGTTTACCGTAGGGAAACTTGCTTCGGAAGCGTTACGCTTTGCAACGGAGTGAGGACTGCGGAGACCATTTCTAAACACACAAATTCGTTTCGTATCTAGTTTTCAGGTGATCAAACATCTGGACTGATTTTTAAGCTGCATGTTTAGTCTTTCGACTGATCTTTTCTCGCAGCGATTTCGAGAAGCTTAGGCTTCGAAAAATCATTAAAAATCCTGTTTGGTGGCGATGGCGGAGGGGTTCCACGCGTACCCATCCCGAACACGACCGTTAAGCCCTCC
>NZ_BOSG01000031.1 GCF_018403225.1 Paenibacillus sp. J23TS9
AGCCAGAAACTGCAATTCAGTTCGAAGGTGTCACGTACGAACCAATTACAGAAGCATATGACTACGAAGTCCAAGCAGAAAATGACGTTCAAACAGTATTGTATGCACCGAAGCCCGTGGTAGACGAGTCGCGTATCATAACGATTCACCATGTGTATGCAGACGGTGAAGAAGAAAAGGTACTGGATACGACAACAGTGACAGGAAACGTAGGACAATTCGTCACGATCGAGCCAGAAACTGCAATTCAGTTCGAAGGTGTCACGTACGAACCAATTACAGAAGCATATGACTACGAAGTCCAAGCAGAAAATGACGTTCAAACAGTATTGTATGCACCGAAGCCCG
>NZ_BOSG01000032.1 GCF_018403225.1 Paenibacillus sp. J23TS9
CGGGTAGTCCCACCGAGGACGCGCGTCAACATTTCCTCTATACCGCGAGCTGGAAGCTCGCATTTGAATCAAAATGTTGAGTATTCCCATCACCCGCTCCATACATAAAACATAACGCCGAAAGGCGCTTTTTTATTGAGCGGTTGTGTGGGAGAGAACCCACGCAGCGTGGGGGCGACCGTCCGAGCCTGCTTCACTGGGTAGTCTCACCGAGGACGCGCGTCAACATTTCCTCTATACCGCGAGCTGGAAGCTCGCATTTGAATCAAAATGTTGAGTATTCCCATCACCCGCTCCATACATAAAACATAACGCCGAAAGGCGTTTTTTTATT
>NZ_BOSG01000033.1 GCF_018403225.1 Paenibacillus sp. J23TS9
AATGATTTTTCGAAGCCTAAGCTTCTCGAAATCGCTGCGAGAAAAGATCAGTCGGAAGACTAAACATGCAGCTTAAAAATCAGTCCAGATGTTTGATCACCTGAAAACTAGATACGAAACGAATTTGCGTGTTTAGAAATGGTCTCCGTAGCCTCACTCCGTTGCAAAGCGTATCGCTTCCGAAGCAAGTTTCCCTACGGTAAACTTTTTAGGATAAGCCCTCGACCGATTAGTATTGGTCAGCTCCATGCATTGCTGCACTTCCACCTCCAACCTATCTACCTCGTCGTCTTCAAGGGGT
>NZ_BOSG01000034.1 GCF_018403225.1 Paenibacillus sp. J23TS9
TGATCCTTGAAAACTAGATAACGAAACGAATTTGCGTTTTAGAAATATCCTTTTAGCTGCTTGTGTCAATTTATTGACCAAGTAAATAAGAGTAGCAGCGAAAGTTTTTGGGATGATCGATCCTTTGAGAGTTTGTTTCAACCTTGATTTAATTCAATCGAGAAACAAACGAACAACAGAGCGATCAGCGCAAAAACTGGAGCATTGGTTAAGCTACTAAGAGCACACGGAGGATGCCTAGGCACTAGGAGCCGAAGAAGGACGTGGCGAACAACGATACTGCCCCGGGGAGCTGTAAGC
>NZ_BOSG01000035.1 GCF_018403225.1 Paenibacillus sp. J23TS9
TAACAAGGTAGCCGTATCGGAAGGTGCGGCTGGATCACCTCCTTTCTATGGAGAATCGTCTTCTGCAACGAAGACATTCATAACAAGCAAGAAAATGCTTTCGAAGTTTAACTTCGTAAAAATTTCAACTCACTCGTTGTCAGTTTTGAAAGAGCAAGACTCTTTCGAAAAGCGTTTGGTGGCGATGGCGGAGGGGTTCCACGCGTACCCATCCCGAACACGACCGTTAAGCCCTCCAGCGCCGATGGTACTTGGACCGAAGGGTCCTGGGAGAGTAGGATGCCGCCAAGCGCATGCC
>NZ_BOSG01000036.1 GCF_018403225.1 Paenibacillus sp. J23TS9
TCTATGGAGAATCGTTTCCCGAGTGGAAACATTCAAATACAGCAAGATAATGCTCTCGAAGTATTTTTACTTCGTAAAAATTTCACTCACTCGTTGCTCAGTTTTGAGAGAGCAAACACTCTTTCAAATGCCGATTCTGCTCATTCCACTTATGGGAATGACATGAGAGCCGGTCTTGATCCTTGAAAACTAGATAACGAAACGAATTTGCGTTTTAGAAATATCCTTTTAGCTGCTTGTGTCAATTTATTGACCAAGTAAATAAGAGTAGCAGCGAAA
>NZ_BOSG01000037.1 GCF_018403225.1 Paenibacillus sp. J23TS9
TCTCGAAATCGCTGCGAGAAAAGATCAGTCGGAAGACTAAACATGCAGCTTAAAAATCAGTCCAGATGTTTGATCACCTGAAAACTAGATACGAAACGAATTTGTGTGTTTAGAAATGGTCTCCGCAGTCCTTACTCCGTTGCAAAGCGTAACGCTTCCGAAGTAAGTTTCCCTACGGTAAACTTTTTAGGATAAGCCCTCGACCGATTAGTATTGGTCAGCTCCATGCATTGCTGCACTTCCACCTCCAACCTATCTACCTCGTCGTCTTCAAGG
>NZ_BOSG01000038.1 GCF_018403225.1 Paenibacillus sp. J23TS9
GTTTGCGGTACGGGCACCTTCACCTGGCTAGAGGCTTTTCTTGGCAGTGTGAGATCATGACCTTCGCTACTATAATTTTCGCTCCCCATCACAGCCCAGCCTTACGATGTGCGGATTTGCCTACACACCAGCCTCACTGCTTAGACGGACATCCATCAGTCCGCGTCACTACCCTACTGCGTCACCCCATTGCTCATAACGGTTTACGGTGGTACAGGAATTTCAACCTGTTGTCCTTCGATTACGCCTTTCGGC
>NZ_BOSG01000039.1 GCF_018403225.1 Paenibacillus sp. J23TS9
GTTTGCGGTACGGGCACCTTCACCTGGCTAGAGGCTTTTCTTGGCAGTGTGAGATCATGACCTTCGCTACTATAATTTTCGCTCCCCATCACAGCCCAGCCTTACGATGTGCGGATTTGCCTACACATCAGCCTCACTGCTTAGACGGACATCCATCAGTCCGCGTCACTACCCTACTGCGTCACCCCATTGCTCATAACGGTTTACGGTGGTACAGGAATTTCAACCTGTTGTCCTTCGATTACGCCTTTCGGC
>NZ_BOSG01000040.1 GCF_018403225.1 Paenibacillus sp. J23TS9
CAAACTTAAATGGCCGCCTGCGCGCGCTTTACGCCCAATAATTCCGGACAACGCTTGCCCCCTACGTATTACCGCGGCTGCTGGCACGTAGTTAGCCGGGGCTTTCTTCTCAGGTACCGTCACTCCGATAGCAGTTACTCTACCGGACGTTCTTCCCTGGCAACAGAGCTTTACGATCCGAAAACCTTCATCACTCACGCGGCGTTGCTCCGTCAGACTTTCGTCCATTGCGGAAGATTCCCTACTGCTGCCTCC
>NZ_BOSG01000041.1 GCF_018403225.1 Paenibacillus sp. J23TS9
GGGGGGGGGGGGGGGGGGGGGGGGGGGGGGGGGGGGGGGGGGGGGGGGGGGGGGGGGGGGGGGGGGGGGGGGGGGGGGGGGGGGGGGGGGGGGGGGGGGGGGGGGGGGGGGGGGGGGGGGGGGGGGGTGGGGGGGGGGGGGGGGGGGGGGGGGGGGGGGGGGGGGGGGGGGGGGGGGGGGGGGGGGGGGGGGGGGGGGGGGGGGGGGGGGGGGGGGGGGGGGGGGGGGGGGGGGGGGGGGGGGGGGGGGGGGGGG
>NZ_BOSG01000042.1 GCF_018403225.1 Paenibacillus sp. J23TS9
TAGCGGCGAGCGAACGCGGATTAGCCCAAACCAAGGAGCTTGCTCCTTGGGGTTGTGGGACGTCTCACATGGAGTTACAAAGGAATACATTAGGCGAAGAGGTCTGGAAAGGCCCGGCATAGAAGGTGAAAGCCCTGTAGCTGAAAATGTATTCTCTCCGAGACGGATCCCGAGTAGTGCGGGGCACGTGAAACCCCGTATGAATCCAGCAGGACCATCTGCTAAGGCTAAATACTCCCTAGTGACCGATAGTGA
>NZ_BOSG01000043.1 GCF_018403225.1 Paenibacillus sp. J23TS9
GTGTACAAGACCCGGGAACGTATTCACCGCGGCATGCTGATCCGCGATTACTAGCAATTCCGACTTCATGCAGGCGGGTTGCAGCCTGCAATCCGAACTGAGACCAGCTTTGATAGGATTGGCTCCATCTCGCGATTTCGCTTCCCGTTGTACTGGCCATTGTAGTACGTGTGTAGCCCAAGTCATAAGGGGCATGATGATTTGACGTCATCCCCGCCTTCCTCCGGTTTGTCACCGGCAGTCATTCTAGAGTGC
>NZ_BOSG01000044.1 GCF_018403225.1 Paenibacillus sp. J23TS9
AAGCTTGCTTCTCTGATGCTTAGCGGCGGACGGGTGAGTAACACGTAGGCAACCTGCCTGTAAGACTGGGATAACTACCGGAAACGGTAGCTAATACCGGATAATTTATTTCTTCTCCTGGAGAGATGATGAAAGACGGAGCAATCTGTCACTTATAGATGGGCCTGCGGCGCATTAGCTAGTTGGTGGGGTAACGGCTCACCAAGGCGACGATGCGTAGCCGACCTGAGAGGGTGAACGGCCACACTGGGACTG
>NZ_BOSG01000045.1 GCF_018403225.1 Paenibacillus sp. J23TS9
GCGGAGTTGATGAGAAGCTTGCTTCTCTGATACTTAGCGGCGGACGGGTGAGTAACACGTAGGCAACCTGCCTGTAAGACTGGGATAACTACCGGAAACGGTAGCTAATACCGGATAATTTATTTCTCCTCCTGGAGAGATAATGAAAGACGGAGCAATCTGTCACTTATAGATGGGCCTGCGGCGCATTAGCTAGTTGGTGGGGTAACGGCTCACCAAGGCGACGATGCGTAGCCGACCTGAGAGGGTGAACGG
>NZ_BOSG01000046.1 GCF_018403225.1 Paenibacillus sp. J23TS9
TCCCGTTGTACTGGCCATTGTAGTACGTGTGTAGCCCAAGTCATAAGGGGCATGATGATTTGACGTCATCCCCGCCTTCCTCCGGTTTGTCACCGGCAGTCATTCTAGAGTGCCCACCCGAAGTGCTGGCAACTAAAATCAAGGGTTGCGCTCGTTGCGGGACTTAACCCAACATCTCACGACACGAGCTGACGACAACCATGCACCACCTGTCACCTCTGTCCCGAAGGCCGCCTCTATCTCTAGAGGA
>NZ_BOSG01000047.1 GCF_018403225.1 Paenibacillus sp. J23TS9
GCACTCTAGAATGACTGCCGGTGACAAACCGGAGGAAGGCGGGGATGACGTCAAATCATCATGCCCCTTATGACTTGGGCTACACACGTACTACAATGGCCAGTACAACGGGAAGCGAAATCGCGAGGTGGAGCCAATCCTATCAAAGCTGGTCTCAGTTCGGATTGCAGGCTGCAACCCGCCTGCATGAAGTCGGAATTGCTAGTAATCGCGGATCAGCATGCCGCGGTGAATACGTTCCCGGGTCT
>NZ_BOSG01000048.1 GCF_018403225.1 Paenibacillus sp. J23TS9
GGAACGTATTCACCGCGGCATGCTGATCCGCGATTACTAGCAATTCCGACTTCATGCAGGCGGGTTGCAGCCTGCAATCCGAACTGAGACCAGCTTTGATAGGATTGGCTCCACCTCGCGGTTTCGCATCCCGTTGTACTGGCCATTGTAGTACGTGTGTAGCCCAAGTCATAAGGGGCATGATGATTTGACGTCATCCCCGCCTTCCTCCGGTTTGTCACCGGCAGTCATTCTAGAGTGCCCA
>NZ_BOSG01000049.1 GCF_018403225.1 Paenibacillus sp. J23TS9
ATTAGCCCAAACCAAGGAGCTTGCTCCTTGGGGTTGTGGGACGTCTCACATGGAGTTACAAAGGAATACATTAGGCGAAGAGGTCTGGAAAGGCCCGGCATAGAAGGTAAAAGCCCTGTAGCTGAAAATGTATTCTCTCCGAGACGGATCCCGAGTAGTGCGGGGCACGTGAAACCCCGTATGAATCCAGCAGGACCATCTGCTAAGGCTAAATACTCCCTAGTGACCGATAGTGA
>NZ_BOSG01000050.1 GCF_018403225.1 Paenibacillus sp. J23TS9
CATTCAGAGATTCAAAGGAAACGGAGAACCTGACCAATCTCTTGTAAACACTGGGGTTCCGACACTATCGGTCATGAAGTGGACATCATGAGCAATCATATTAATTGGTTTAATCCTTCGGGGCAGGAAAGTAGTACCTCGAATTTAAAAAACGCTGAATCCCTTATGCACCAATGGGTTCAGCGTTTTTTGTTTGGTAGGGAACTTGTTCTGGTAGGTTTTTTGGTAGGGAACAG
>NZ_BOSG01000051.1 GCF_018403225.1 Paenibacillus sp. J23TS9
GAATATCCACCTCTAAAGGCGGTCTGGCATCCTTGAGAGTACATCGATAAAGGGATTCTTATGATATAAGCATGAAATGACAACAGAGCAGCCGCATCCTTATATCCAAAGAATATCCACCTCTAAAGGCGGTCTGGCATCCTTGAGAGTACATCGATAAAGGGATTCTTATGATATAAGCATGAAATGACAACAGAGCAGCCGCATCCTTATATCCAAAGAATATCCACCTC
>NZ_BOSG01000052.1 GCF_018403225.1 Paenibacillus sp. J23TS9
TCCCAGTGTGGCCGTTCACCCTCTCAGGTCGGCTACGCATCGTCGCCTTGGTGAGCCGTTACCCCACCAACTAGCTAATGCGCCGCAGGCCCATCTATAAGTGACAGATTGCTCCGTCTTTCATTATTTCTCCAGGAGAAGAAATAAATTATCCGGTATTAGCTACCGTTTCCGGTAGTTATCCCAGTCTTACAGGCAGGTTGCCTACGTGTTACTCACCCGTC
>NZ_BOSG01000053.1 GCF_018403225.1 Paenibacillus sp. J23TS9
GACGGGTGAGTAACACGTAGGCAACCTGCCTGTAAGACTGGGATAACTACCGGAAACGGTAGCTAATACCGGATAATTTATTTCTTCTCCTGGAGAAATAATGAAAGACGGAGCAATCTGTCACTTACAGATGGGCCTGCGGCGCATTAGCTAGTTGGTGGGGTAACGGCTCACCAAGGCGACGATGCGTAGCCGACCTGAGAGGGTGAACGGCCACACTGGGA
>NZ_BOSG01000054.1 GCF_018403225.1 Paenibacillus sp. J23TS9
GGAGCCAGCCGCCGAAGGTGGGGTAGATGATTGGGGTGAAGTCGTAACAAGGTAGCCGTATCGGAAGGTGCGGCTGGATCACCTCCTTTCTATGGAGAATCGTTTCCCGAGTGGAAACATTCAAATAAAGCAAGATAATGCTCTCGAAGTATTTTTACTTCGTAAAAATTTCACTCACTCGTTGCTCAGTTTTGAGAGAGCAAACACTCTTTCAAT